>NZ_CP137138.1:903655-1204873 GCF_047324295.1 Fructilactobacillus vespulae
CGGGCACAAGTGGTGCCATTTTCTGCTAACGGTGAATTTAAAACCGGTGCCTATCAATTAGCTGGTAAACTTTATTACCAAGACGAATTTATAATGGATGCTACTGATATAAGAGTTCCCGGTGAACATAACGTTGAAAATGCCTTGGCAGCAATTGCAGTTGCCAAAATTTCAGGAGTTGCAACCAGCAAAATTGTTAAAATCCTCAAGAACTTTGGGGGAGTAAGACATCGTAATCAGTACGTACTAACTGCTAACGGACGTCAGTTCTATAATGATTCTAAAGCAACTGATATTGAAGCAACCCAAATGGCAATTGAAGGCTTTAAACAACCGGTGGTGTTAATTGCCGGTGGTCTTGATCGAGGATACACTTTTGAAAAGTTGGAAAAGGATTTTCAGGAGCATCTTTCAGGAATTGTACTTTACGGACAAACGCAAAAATTGCTGGAAAAATCGGCAATTGCGGCTGGTATCAAAAACATAAAATTAGTAGATAACTTGGATGAAGCAGTTCCGGTTGCTTATGAGATGAGCAAACCGGGAGATATTGTTCTCTTATCACCAGCTAATGCCAGTTGGGATCAGTTTGCTAGTTTTGAAGAACGTGGTGATCAGTTCATTAAAGATGTTGAAAAAATAACTGGAAAAAAAGAGGAGTAGTCATGAAAATTATCGTTTCTGGTGGTGGAACTGGTGGACATATTTATCCAGCACTTTCATTGGTTGAAGCTTTACAAGCTCAAGATAAAAATGCCGAAGTTTTATACGTTGGTTCTGAAAGAGGATTAGAGAAAAACATTGTCCCAGAAAAAGGCCTTGAGTTTAAGGCACTCAAAATCCAAGGCTTTAAACGGAGTCTTTTTACTACCTATAACTTTAAAACCGTTTATTTATTTTTAGAGAGCGTTAAAAAAGCTAAAAAAATAATTCGTGATTTTAAACCGGATGTAGTTGTTGGAACAGGTGGCTACGTTTCTGGCGCTGTTTTATATGCAGCAGCTAAAATGGGAGTTGCAACTGTAATCCACGAACAAAATAGTGTAGTCGGCTGGACGAATAAGTTTCTCAGTCGTTATGTTGATAAGATTGGGATTGCGTTTGATGATGCTAAAAGTCAATTTCCAGAAGAAAAAGTTGTATTTACTGGAAACCCCAGAGCTCAGCAAGTAGCAAACATGCAAAGTAATTTTTCTTGGACAGAGTTAGGCTTAAAAGATGAAGTTCCGACCGTTTTAATTTTTGGTGGAAGCCAAGGAGCTTTAAAGATTAATCAAGCATCTGTTGAAGCAATTCCAGAATTTAATCAAAAGAAATATCAAGTGGTTTTTGTAACTGGAAATAAGCGTTTTGCTGGCGTTGAGGCACAACTTAAAGACGTTACGTTAAGTGATAACGTGAAGGTATTACCATATATTTCAAATATGCCAGAAATTTTACCTAAGGTTGATTTGATTGTAGGAAGAGCTGGAGCTACTAGTTTAGCCGAAATTACCGCGATGGGAATTCCTTCAATTTTAATTCCCAGTCCTTACGTTACAGCTGATCATCAAACTCGAAATGCCATGAGCTTGGTTAAAAAAGAAGCTGCTATCTTAGAAACTGAGGAAGACTTAAATGGTAATTCCTTAGTGAAAAAGGTCGATTTATTGATGAATAATGATGAACGTCGCATTAAAATGGGAGAAAATGCCAAATTAATGGGAGTTACTGATGCGGCTGATCAACTATTAGAGGTTTGTAAAACTGCAATTAAATTACACGAATAATTAAATTAACAGGTGGTTTATATGAATGATAATCATAAGCCCAATTATGGTTTGAGCGACCAACATTTAGAAACATACATTGAAAAAAAAGAAAACCTAATAGTCGATTTCGAGTCGGAAGAAAAAACAAAAAAATTAAAAAACAAAGAAGAAGGCAGATGCTAAAAAAGGTTCTGCCTCTTTTAGTAATTTTTGTTTCGGTATTACTTTTTTTTAGTTACCAAGCTTCTTCTTACAGTAAAGTTAACCAGATTTTATTTACACAAAAAGACCAAACGGTGGTTAATAATTTTCCGGTTAAAAAAGGTGATTCAATCGAGATGGTTAAAAAAAACCAAAAACGCATTGAGAACTTTTTAAAGGAAAAGAATCCTAAAATAAAGTCGGTGAATTTGGTTTGGAAGAAACATAATCAATTAAACGTGAACGTTAAATTTTTTGATTTCAATGCTTATTTAGAAAAGGACCATCAGTTTTATCCATTTTATATCAATGGTCGCCAAGATAATCAGGCAGAAAACGTTAATACTTTAAATAATGTGGTTATTTTAAAGGGGTTTGATGATTCAAATGAGATGAAAAATATTTTAGAAAAATATGAAAAATTACCAAGTTCAACGAAGAAATTGATTAATACGATTGAAAAACAAAATTCTAAGTATGAAACGGGAAAACTTAAGATAAGTTTAAAAGATGGTAATCAAGTATTACTAAAAACATCGCAAATTACCACTAAGATGGGATACTATTTAGGAATTAAAGAAACGCTAAAAAGAAAAAGTTTAATTAATCTGGAATATGGTGCTTATTCTACGCCAATCCAGTGATTTAGACTTTTTAAAAAATAAGCAACTATGGTAAACTTAGGGTATTAAAAGCTAAATTAAAACATTTGGTAATCAGGAGGTTCCGAAGGTATGAATGAATCAGATATTTATGTTGGACTAGATATCGGAACAACTTCAATTAAGGTAATTGTTGCCCAATATGTAGATGGACAAGTTAACGTAATTGGAGTCGGAAACGAAGAGTCAGCTGGCGTTAATCGTGGAATAATTGTAGACATTGATAAAGCTGCCCAAGCAATTAAAAAGACAGTTTCACAGGCAGAAACCAAATCTGGCTTTGAAATTAGTCGTGTAATTGTTGGATTACCAGCGGATAAAATTGCAATTAGTAATTGTTCTGGAATGATTAATTTAGATGACAGTACAAAAGAAATTAATAATCAAGATATCGCAAATGTAGCTCGAGCTGCAATTTCTAATAATATTCCCCAAGAGTCAGAATTAATAGATTTAATTCCTAGTGAATTCAAAATTGATGGTTTTGATCAAATTCCAGATCCTCGTGGAATGCTAGGGTCACACCTTGAACTGGAAGGACGGATAATTACTGGTCCTAAAACAGTTGTTCATAACGTCAAGAAGGCAGTTAGCCGAGCTGGACTTAAGCTGGATTTAGTGGTGGTTAACGCCGAAGCAGAAGGTAAAACAATCCTTAGCGAGCCAGAACAAGATTTTGGAACAATTATGATTGATATTGGTGGGGGACAATCTACTGCTGCAATTATTCATAATCAGGAATTAAAGTATATTGATGTTGATCATGAAGGTGGTCAATTTATCACTAAAGATATTTCTGCCGTTTTAAGTACTTCTTTAAAAGATGCAGAAAACATTAAACGTGAATATGGATTTGCAGATGTTGAACAAGCATCACCTGAAAATGTTTTTGGTGTAGATGTTGTTGGACAAAGTCAACCATTGAAGATTAATGAAAAATTACTTGCTGAAATAATTGAAGCTCGTTTGGATCAAATCTTTAATCGATTGAAAGATAAGTTAGTAAGTGCTAATGCCTTGGACATGCCAGGTGGAATTGTATTAACTGGTGGAGTTGCTTCAATGCAAGGAATTGCAGAATTAGCTGCCAATACCTTTGGAGTAAACGTTAGAGTTTATATTCCAGATAAAATGGGATTAAGACATCCATCATTTTCATCAGCATTGTCTCTAGTTAATTATGCTAGTCAACTTAGTGAAATCAAACGAGTAGTTAGATCTGCCTTTGATGAAGATTTTTATCTTGCTGAAGATACTAATGTCGATTCCTCTGATGACTTTGAACCAATGCAAGAAAATTCTCAACCTAGTGAAAATGACGAAGAAGAAAACGAGTCTGATGGTGGAGGACTTTTTGCTTCATTTAGAAGAAATAAACAAGATAAATCTAAGAAAAAGGGTTCTGGATTTGCCCTTAAGAACTTTTTTGAATAAATGCGGAGGTTAAATTAATGGATTACTCAATGGATCAAAATGCTAACAATGGCGCAACCATCAAAGTTATTGGAGTTGGTGGTGGTGGTGGAAACGCCGTAAACCGAATGATTGAAGATGGAGTAGAGGGAGTAGAATTCATTGCTGCTAATACTGATGTTCAAGCATTAAATGACTCTAAAGCTGAGATTAAGATTAACTTAGGACCTAAGCTTACAAAGGGTCTTGGTGCTGGATCAAACCCAGAAGTAGGAGCAAAAGCTGCCGAAGAAAGTCAAGAAGACATTTCAAACGCTCTAAAAGGTTCTAACATGGTATTTGTTACGGCCGGAATGGGTGGTGGAACTGGAAACGGTGCTGCCCCAATTATTGCTAAAATTGCCAAAGGTATGGGTGCACTAACCGTTGCGGTAGTTACCCGTCCATTCACATTTGAAGGACCTGATCGTGCTCATAATGCGATTGAAGGTTTAGATGCGTTAAAACAAAACGTGGATACAATGGTGGTTATTTCAAATAACCAAGTTCTAGAAATGGCTGATAAGAAGACGACCTTCATTGGTGCTTTACATGATGCTGATAATGTTCTTCGTCAAGGTGTGCAAGGTATTTCAGATTTAATTACTAGACCAGGATACATTAACCTTGATTTTGCCGATGTGACAACAATTATGAAGGATAAAGGAACTGCCTTGATGGGAGTTGGTACTGCCAGTGGTGAAAACCGTGCGGCTGAAGCAACTAAGAAGGCCATTAATTCTCCATTACTTGAAGTATCAATTGATGGGGCCAAACAAGTTCTATTAAATATCACTAGTGGTGAATTAGGTATCTTTGAAGCCCAAGAAGCTGCAAATATTATTCGCGATGCTACATCAGATAGTACCAACTTAATTTTTGGTACTTCTGTTGATGAAAACATGGGTGACGAAATTCGAGTTTCTGTTATTGCAACTGGAATTGATGATGATTCAAATCCAATTCAAAGTTCAAGCTCATTAAATACAGCTACTCCTAAAAATGGACAAGTAGTTGAACCAAATCATCAAAGTGGTAAGAGTGCTCAACCTAAAGATCAACGATTTGAAAACGTTGAAAAAAAGGAATTTGAACCATTTAAACCAAAAGCAAATGATACTGAAGCTGACGACCAAAATGATGACATTCCACCATTTAATTTTAAATATCGTAATAATTAATTTGACGGTTGGAGGTTAAAAATGGCGAAAAGTATCTTTAATAGTTTTTTTGGAATGCCAGATGAGTCAGAGATTGAACAAAATGATAAGCAAATGGGAAATCGGATAGCTAATCCTAGAAAGGTTCTACCAATGACTGAAAGTCATATTCCAGAAAGTAAGATTACCATTGTAGAACCACGAATTTTTTCAGATTCCAGAAATATTGCAAATAACTTAATCAATGGTGATGCCATTTTAATCAAAATGGAAAATGTTGATGCAACAACTACCAAACGAATATTAGACTTTTTAAGTGGAGTTCTTTATTCAATTAAGGGCGATATGCAACAAATTGATGAAAAAGTATACCTATGTGCACCCAATAACTTTGTGGTAGATGGCAATTTAAAAAAGAAATATAACAATTACTCGGAGAATTTAAAGAATGATTATACAAATAATTAGTTTAATAGGATATTTACTTAGTCGACTAATCGATTTATACATTTTTTTAATTGTTATTTATTGTCTATTAAGTTGGATTCCCAGTGCTGCTAATTCTAAATTTGGTTATTGGATTGCAAAAATAGTTTATCCTTATTTACGCTACTTTGAATCACTACAAATTGGAATGATTGGACTAGGTCCGATGCTGGGTGTAATTGCATTGTGGTTTATTCAATACGGAGTGATTGGGATTACCAACATATTGATTGGAATTCTAGCTTAAAATGGCAATTAGTGAAAATATTCAACAACATTTTCGTAAAAGTGAAATTCCCTTTTTAAGGGTAGCTAGTGATTGGATTGAACAAGCAAATAATGAATATCGGCCCATTTTAACTGGTTTTTTAAATAACAGGGAGATCTTTCTTTTAAATACCTTAATTAATCGTTATCCTAATTTGAAATTAGAAGCTAACGGTGGATATCAAGGGGCAGAAATGAAACGAGCTCTGATATTTCCAGATTATTATGCTCCGAGCGTTGAAGATTATGAGATTGTTCCAATTCAGATTCAGTATCCGGTTAAGTTTGCGAAGCTTAAGCATAACCAAATTCTTGGTACTTTAATGGGAAGCGGAATTGAAAGAAACGTGATTGGGGATATCATCACTGATGGTGAACAATGGAATTTCTTAGCTCAAAAAAATATGAGTGTTTTCTTGAAACAAGAAGTAGATCATATTGGGAGAGTCAAAGTAACTCTAAATGAAATTCAACCGACACAATTAATTAAAAGTAAGAACGAATCAGTTTTAATCAATTTAACGTTATCTTCATTACGTTTAGATATTGTGGTGGCTTCAATTTTTAATGTCTCTCGCAGTATTGCTAAAGGGTTAATTATGCATGATAAGGTTCGGCTTAACTGGTTTACATATAATAAACCTGATAACGAAATTTCTCTGCATGATATGTTATCCGTTCGTGGATATGGACGTGCCCGTTTAACTGCCAATAATGGATATTCTAAAAAAAACAAAAATAAGGTAGAATTTGAAGTAATTAAAAATAAATGAGGAGGGTTTTCCATGGTTTTATCAGCAG
This sequence comes from Fructilactobacillus vespulae, assembly GCF_047324295.1. GTDB lineage: Bacteria > Bacillota > Bacilli > Lactobacillales > Lactobacillaceae > Fructilactobacillus > Fructilactobacillus vespulae. The sequence continues at coordinate 910,436 of NZ_CP137138.1, forward strand.
AAGATATTCATATGAAAAAATTCACTACTAAGATGAGAGGTTACAATATTGATGAGGTTAATGACTTCCTCGATCAAGTAGTTAAAGATTATCAAATTTTAAAAGATGAAAATGAACAATTAAAAACATCTTTAGATAAAAATGTGAAAGAATTGAGCTATTACAATGATCTTAAAAATTCACTTAATTCTTCAATTTTAGTTGCTCAAGAGGCTGCGGATAATGTTAAAAAGCAATCAACTCGTGACGCTGAAGAAATCATTGCCACTGCAAAAGATAAGGCTAACCATGTAATGGAAACAGCCAAAGCTGAAGCAGAACAATTGATTAGTGATCGAGCTGAACAAGTTTCTAACATTGATTTAGCAACCAATGATTACGTTGAACAATTAAAAACGTTCAAGCAAAAGATGGTTGGTATGTTAGAAAGTCAACTCGACTTTGCTAAATCATCTGATTGGGCAGATCTGCTTGATAAAGATAATTTGAAAAAGCCAGAATCATTTACGTCCGTAGAAGAAATGCTTGACAATTATACAAAGCAGAGTGTAAACTCAGAATCAAATCTATCTTTACCAGCGGGTAAAAGTGAAAGCAAGTATGAAATTCCAACTTCTTTGATTTTACCTAATGGTGAGGTGAGAATTTTATATTAAAGATAGCAAGCTAGTTAAAAAACAATAGCGAATTAGGATGCGGTGAAAGCCTAATAGTCACTTTTAACTAGTAGATCACTTTAATAATATTAAAATAAGAAACAATGAGAGAATCAATTAGATTCTAAAATTGGGTGGTACCACGAAGATCTCGTCCCTTGTTGACGAGGTCTTTTTGTATTTTAGGGGGTAAATTATGAGAATAAAAGATACACTAAATTTAGGTAAAACTAAATTTAAAATGCGTGGAAATCTTCCTGTCAAAGAATTAGAAAGAGAAAATCTTTGGGAAGAAAATCAACTTTATCAACAACGACAAAAATTAAACGAAGGTAAGCCTTCATTTGTTCTTCATGATGGTCCTCCATATGCTAATGGTGATATTCACATGGGTCATGCGATGAACAAGATTACTAAAGATATGATTGTTCGTTACAAATCAATGAATGGGTTTAGATCACCTTATGTACCTGGTTGGGATACACATGGACTACCAATTGAACAACAATTAAAAAAGGCCGGATACGACCGTAAGCAAATGACTACTAATGAATTTAGAAAACTATGTCATGAATATGCTTTAAAACAAGTTGATCGCCAACGTGACGAATTCAAGCGTCTGGGAATTCAAGGTGATTGGGATAATCCTTATCTTACTTTAAAACCAGAATATGAAGCTGCTGAAGTGCGTGTATTCGGTAAAATGGCTGAAAAAGGTTTAATTTACAAGGACTTAAAACCTGTAATTTGGTCATGGTCTTCTGAATCAGCATTAGCGGAAGCAGAAATTGAATATCATGACATCGAATCGCCATCTGCATTCTATGCTGAAAAGGTTGTTGACGGTAAGGGTGTTCTTGATAACGACGACACTTACATGGTGGTTTGGACTACTACTCCATGGACTATTCCGGCTTCAGGTGGAATTACCATTTCTGCTGATTTTGATTATGCTGTGGTTCAACATGATGACGATCCTAAGAAGTACGTTATTGATACTGAACTATTAGAAAAAGATGCTGAAATGTTTGGTTGGAGTAACGTTAGAATCGTCAAGACCGTAAAAGGTGCTGAACTTGATAACGTGATTGCGGAACATCCATTTGACAGCAGTCGTAAGCTAATTACTATGTTAGGTGATTTTGTTACCAATGATGCAGGTACTGGTCTAGTTCATACCGCTCCTGGATATGGTGAAGATGATTACAACATTGGTAAACAATATGGTCTTCCAATTTTTGCCCCAATTGATAATAAGGGACGCTTAACTAAAGAAGCCGGTGCTGATTTTGATGGTGTTTTCTATGAAGATGCCAATGAGATTGCCCTTAACAAGTTAAAAGAAGCTGGTCAATTAATTTACTACATGCCATATACTCATAGTTATCCATTTGATTGGAGAACTAAGAAGCCGGTTATTTATCGTGCAACTCCACAATGGTTTGCATCAGTAGAAAAAATCAGACAACAAATCTTGGATCAAATTGAAACGGTTAACTTTAACCCTAGTTGGGGTAAACAAAGACTTTACAATATGATTAGAGATCGTGGTGACTGGGTAATTTCACGTCAACGTGTCTGGGGTGTTCCATTACCAATTTTCTACGCAGAAGATGACACTCCAATTATGACCAGAGAAGTTACTGACCATGTGGCTGACTTATTTGCCAAATATGGATCAGATATCTGGTTTGAACGTGAAGCCAAAGACTTGCTTCCTGAAGGCTTTACTAGTGAACACTCACCAAACGGTAAATTCACTAAAGAAACTGATATTATGGACGTTTGGTTCGATTCTGGATCATCTCACCAAGGGGTGCTTGCAGAACGCCCAGAGTTAACTTATCCTGCTGATCTTTACCTAGAAGGTTCCGATCAATATCGTGGTTGGTTTAACTCTAGTTTAATTACGAGTGTTGCCTTTGACGGTGTTGCACCTTATAAGAATCTATTATCACAAGGATTTACCCTTGATGGTAAAGGTCATAAAATGAGTAAGTCACTCGGAAATACCATTGCTCCAGCTGATGTTATTAAACAAATGGGAGCCGATATTATTCGTCTCTGGGTAACTACTGTTGATACCTCTGCTGATGTTCGTGTTTCAATGGGTAACTTTAAAACGGTTGGTGATTCTTATAAGAAAATTAGAAATACCGTTCGTTACTTGTTAGCTAATACCAGTGATTTTGATCCAGAAACTGATTCAGTTAAATACGAAGACTTGAACTCAGTTGATCAATACATGATGATTCGATTAAATGAATTAATTGAAAATGTTAAGAAACATTTCGATAATTATGAATTTATGTCAATTAACAAAGAATTGATGCAATTTATCTCTGTTGATTTATCAGCATTCTATCTTGATTTTGCTAAAGATATTTTATACATTGATAAAAAAGATAGTCACGAACGTCGTTCAATGCAAACGGTTATGTACCAATCACTAGTTGCATTAACTAAGTTACTAACTCCAATTGTTCCTCACAGTACTGAAGAAATCTGGAGCTTCTTAAAAGAACCAGAAGAATTTGTACAATTAGCTGAAATGCCAACTGCTAAACACTTTGCTAATGAAGCAGAAGTTAAGGCAGAATGGGAATCATTCTTGAAGTTACGTAAGGATGTTTTAAAAGCGATGGAAGATGCCAGAAATGATAAAGTGATTGGTAAACCATCAGAAGCTAAATTAACATTGTTCGTGGACAATGAAGTGAAAGATTTATTGGCTAAACTAGATGTTGATATTGCTCAAATTTTAATGGTTTCTCATCTAGATATTAAATCAATTGCAGCTGCTGAAGATAATGTTTCTACCTTCGGTGATAAATTAGCAATTGAAGTTGATCACGCCGATGGACATGTTTGTGAACGTTGTCGTTTAATTAAAACTGATGTGGGTAGCGATGATAATTATCCTGATTTTTGTGCTCGTTGTGCTAAAATTGTTAAAGATAGTTTCCCAGAAACTGCCACAGAAGGATTTGAAGAATAAAAATAAAAATCGGGATCTAATCCCGATTTTTTATTGTTTTAGGAGAAATTAAAAATGGAAGGTACAATTAAAAGTTACGATCGAATGAAGGGATTTGGATACATTATTGATCCTAATGGAAATGATGTTTTTATGCATATTACTGGAGTCATTTCCGGAACGCCCAAAGCAATTGAAGTTGGAGATAAAGTTCAATTTGTAAAAGCAAAAGGACTTCATGGATTTCAAGCTGCTAAGATTGAATTAGCTAGATAAAATATTCTATAATTTAGAGGTAGTTATTTTAATGGAGGCGATGGCATGGATTTAAGAGAAACAGAAATTAAAAGTGATTTAAAGTATGATGGAGAGATTATTCGAGTTGAACAAGAAACAGTCAAACTAAGTAATGGTGAAACTGCTCATCGAGATATCGTTCATCATGCTGAAGCAGTCGCAATGCTTGCTATTACCAGTGATAACAAAATGATTCTCGAAAAGCAGTGGCGAGAACCTGCCAAATCTGTTTTAATTGAAGTTCCAGCAGGAAAATTAGATGAACGAGATAAGGGAAATGAAATTCATGCTGTTCAACGAGAAATGAATGAAGAATGTCGTTATCATGCGGAAAAGATTAAAAGAATTTATTCTTTTTATACCTCAAGTGGTTTTTCAGATGAATACATGTATTTATATTTAGTAACTGGATTAACTCCCGTAAAAAATGAATTGCCTAGAGATGATGGCGAATTTTTACAGTTAGAAGAATATACACTGGCTGAGGCTAAGGAATTAGTTGCTAGTGGTCAGATTGAAGATAGTAAAACAATCATGGCAATTCAATATTGGGAACTAATGGAAAAATAGGTTATAGAAATGAATAATGATGAACAATTTGATGGGATGACCAGATCACAGTTTCGTAAGCACTCACAAAAACAAAATGAGAATGTCTCAAGTGATGATAATCCTCAATTTAATAATGAAACTGATGAGGGGTTTGAATCACTACAAGGAAGTCGTGCCGAAAGAAATACTGCCGAATATAAACAAAAGCAATTAGGAAAGAAACTAAATATTGCAATTATTGTCTTAACACTATTATTGATTTTAGTACTAGGAATTATGCGATTCGTAGGCTAGGTATGGAGGAAATTATGAAAACTTTTGGAATTATTTGTGCCATGGATGAAGAAATTAAAGAGTTAAAGGCGGCTCTGCAAGATGAAACTGAAGTTAAAGTCGGTGAAGTAACTTTTTACCAAGGTAAAATTAGCGATAAAGAAGTTGTTTTAGTAAAATCTGGAATTGGTAAAGTTGAAGCTGGAATTACTGCCGCATTGTTACTTACTAATTTTGATATTGATGTAATGATTCATTCCGGATCAGCTGCAGGAATTGGTAAAGGATTAAAAGTGGGTGATATTGTAATTTCAACTGAAACTGCATATCACGACGTTGATTGTACAGCTGATAGCCAAGCAATCGGACAATTACCTAACCAACCAGCTCGTTTTACTGCCGATGAAGAATGGGGTAAAAAGATTGGGGAAGCATCAAAAGATAATGGGTTAAACGTTCATTATGGTTTGATTGTAACTGGAGACCAATTTATTGCTGGTAAAGAAATGATTGATAAAATTGTAGGAAACTTCCCAGATGTATTAGCTGGTGAAATGGAAGGTGCCGCTGTAGGTCAAGTTGCTAACCAATTTAAGGTCCCATATGTCGTAGTTCGTGCCATGTCTGATACTGGTGACGAAAATGCCAACCAAAGTTTTAATGAGTTTATCGTTGAAGCAGGAAAGCAATCTGCTCAAATGTTATTAAATCTATTTGCCAAATAAAAATTAAGAAGGAATTATAATGACTGAAATTTATTTAGATAATGCAGCAACCACTCCTGTTTCAGACGAAGTATTAGCTGAATTAACTGATAAATATAAAAATATGTATGGAAATGCTTCAACATTATATGGTTTAGGGAGAGAATCCAAGGCTGTTTTAGAGGATAGCCGCCATGTAATCGCCAGAAGTATTAATGCGGATGACAATGAAATTGTCTTTACAAGTGGTGGTAGTGAAAGTGATAATACGGCAGTTATTAGATCTGCTGAAGCACAAAAAAAGTTAGGTAATCATATTATTACAACTGCAGTTGAGCATGAAGCAATTTTAAAACCAATGCATTATCTGGAAGAACACGGATTTCGGGTAACCTATTTACCAGTTGATGAAAAGGGACAAATTTCTTTAGATGATTTTAAATCCGCATTAGATGATGAAACGATTTTAGTTTCAATTATGTCAGTTAACAATGAAGTGGGTAGCATGATGCCTATTCATGAAATTGGAGAAATATTAAAAGATCATCAAGCTTGGTTCCATACTGATGCTGTTCAGGCATATGGGTTAACCGATATTGATGTAAAAAGAGACCACATTGACTTGTTATCAACTTCAGCCCACAAAATTAACGGACCTAAGATGTTAGGATTTTTATATCGTAAAGATGGATTGAAGTTTACGAGTTATATTTTGGGTGGAGATCAAGAAGAAAAGCGTCGCGCTGGAACTGAAAACGTTCCTGCAATTGCTGGTTTTGCAGCTGCAGTTAAGACGTTAACTGCTGAAGAAAAGCAAACTAGACACGCACGCTTTATCAAGTTTAAACAGCAAATTGTTGCTGGTTTTACAGAAAATGAAATTGATTTTGCAATTAACGGTGCTCTTGATGATCAAACTTCTCCACACGTATTGAATCTTTGGATAAAAGGGATTTCAACTTATGTGATGCAAAATAACCTAGACTTAGATGGTTATGCAATCTCTGGGGGTTCAGCATGTACTGCCGGTAATTTAGAACCATCGCATGTTTTAATTGCAATGTTTGGTAAAGACAATCCCCGCATTAGTGAGTCAATTAGAGTTAGTTTTGGACGCTACACTTCTGAAAGTGATATTGCTGGTTTTGTTACCGCCACCGCTAAAATTATTAATCGTTTAAAGAAAAGAAGGGGTCAATAATGGCATTTAAAGAAGTTACTTTGAAGGGTGATCAGGTTAAATATCGTTTAAGCCCTGAAATTAAATTATTTACTCTTAGTGATCTAAACTTTATTAAAACTAGAAATGGCAATTTCGAATTAAAGCAATCACTGGATCCAATGGAACCATATTTAAAAAAAGCCATTAAGTTAAAAATTATGATTAGTAGTGATTTGAAGAGTTTCCGGATGTCGGTCGTTGATGGTTCAGAACTAAAAGCTGTTGATATTTTTAGTAATGATAAATTTAACGCTGAAAAAGAACAATTTTTATTTTATATGGATAACTTCATTGAACGAAAAATTTTTATAGCAGATTAAAAAGTCTTATTTCGATAAGGCTTTTTTTATTTTGTTTATTAAGAAAAAAGTTTTATTATAATATTAAAGTGGTGATTAGATGGAAATAAAGAAACTATGGCGGGCTACCATATACCTAAAAAATATAGATAATTCTAATAAAAATATTTCAAAAAAACAGAAACGAAAGGCCCAAAAAAATAGAATAATTAGAAAAAATGATATTTCTAAAATTTATGATTATTTCAAAGAGAAGCATCTACCTAAAACCTTAGTTTTAAGTAGTGACGAAATAATAAATCAAGTTAGTTTTACTGTAAACCAAAAAGAGAAGTCATTTTTAAAAAAAGCCGCTAAGGAAACCCAAGTGTTTGATTTTTATACGATTAGAATGTCTGATAATGAAGTTAAAGAAAAAACACAAAAAGTAGCTGAAATAATTGAAGAATTAAAAGCAGTTAAACAAAAGAAAAAAGATGAGAAATTAGAAATGGATAAACAAAATAATGATAATGATGAAAAGGAAAAGGTTATCATTTACTCAAGACAAAATAAGCAGCCAGTTAACGAGGAAAAGCATTTCTCAGATTTATTAAAATCATTTTGGTTTTGGGTTGTCGGCATTCCCGTTTTTCTATTTGTTTTCCAAATCAATATTTTTAAGCTTCCACCAATTAGTTGGTTCTTTTTACCTGAAAGTGGTGACTTTAATCCAAACATTAGTAAATTTTTGCGTTCAATTATGTTTGGAATGAATATTCAAATCTTTGTGGGAGTTTTAGTTGCACTGTGGTTTCTTAATTCAGAATATAATCCATTACGGAAGTATTCAGAAATTTTGGTGTTAAATAAATACATAACAATTGTTTTATGTTTGTGGGTAATTCCTTACTTACTCTATAATATTGTATTTATTTTGGTGTTGGCATTTGGATTTGGTTTATTTGCTTTTATTGATTCACTTCCATCTGGGTATGATCGAGGTGGAGGAGGTTGGTTCTTCTAACGATTCAACCATTCAATTAGATGATAAATCAATAACTTAAACACTTGCATGCCGGGTGTTCTATATCGTATGATAGTAAGTACTGGAATTACGACCTTCAAATCGTGGATTTCTGAATCTATTAGAATGATGGTGATATTTATATGACTGATAACAGCAAAACTCGAGTTGTTGTTGGAATGAGTGGTGGAGTTGATTCTTCTGTCGCTGCTTATTTATTAAAGAAACAAGGGTACGACGTAATTGGTGTGTTCATGAAAAACTGGGATGACACTGATGATAATGGCGTTTGTACCGCAACCGAGGATTTTAAGGATGTAGCTCATGTTGCTAACCAAATTGGGATTCCTTACTATTCCGTTAATTTTGAAAAAGAATACTACGATCGCGTCTTTACGTATTTCTTAGATGAATATCGGCGGGGAAGAACTCCTAATCCCGATGTTTTATGTAATACCGAGGTTAAATATAAAGCATTCTTGGACTACGCAATGGACCTAGGTGCCGACTATATTGCAATGGGACACTATGCCCAGTTGACTAGAGATGAAAATGGTAAAAATCATTTAATTCGTTCAACTGATTTAAACAAAGACCAAACTTACTTCTTGAGTCAGCTATCTGCTAAACAATTAGATAAAGTAATGTTTCCAATTGGAGGCATGACTAAACCAGAAGTACGAGAAATTGCGCATGAAGCAGATTTATACGTTGCTGATAAAAAAGATTCAATGGGGGTTTGTTTTATCGGACCCAATAACTTCAATAACTTTTTGAGTAATTATATTCCGGCTAAAGCTGGTAAAATGATGACTTTTGATGGTGAAGTTAAAGGTGATCACGTTGGTTTGATGTATTACACCATTGGACAACGGAAGGGATTAGGAATCGGGGGAGATGGTCAAGATAATCGTCCTTGGTTTGTAATTGGAAAAGATCTTTCCAAAAACATCTTGTATGTAGGAAAGGGTTATGAAAATCCACACCTTTACGCTGATTACCTAAAGGCTTCAGACGTTTCATTTGTCGATGGAAATACTCGTGGACAAGACTTTAAGTGTACAGCCAAGTTTAGATATCGGCAGACAGATGTGCCGGTTACGGTTCACTTATCCGATGATGAGCAACGGGTACAAGTTGATTTTGATGAACCAGCAAGAGCAGTTACTCCTGGACAAGCAGTTGTCTTTTATGACGGTGATGAATGTTTAGGATATGCAACTATTGATGCTGCTTTTAAAGATGATAAAGAATTACAATACGTATAAAGAAAAGCCTGACGGTTGTCGGGCTTTTTGCTTATCAATAATTAAACTGGCATAATAGGATTAGATTAAAAATAGGGTGGATTATAATGAAACTATACTTCGTGCGCCATGGAAAAACAGAATGGAATTTAGAAAGTCGGTACCAGGGATCTGGTGGTGACTCGGAATTATTGCCACAAAGTTATCATGAAATGAAACTAGCTGGTAAGTATTTAAAGACAATTAATTTTAAACATATTTATTCTAGTCCCATAAAGAGAGCTCGAATTACGGCTGAAAATATTCAAGGTGAATTGGTTAAACGAGTTCCTTTATCATTAGATAATCGGTTAGAAGAATTTAACCTAGGTAAGATGGAAGGAATGAAATTTACGGATGTTGAAAATAAATATCCGCAAGAATTTAACGATTTTAGAAATCATCCTGAAAAATACGATCCCTCCGAGATTAATGGTGAGACTTTTCCAGATTTAATTAAGCGAATGACACAAAAAATCATGGAAATCACCGAAAATTTTGATAATGAAGATAATATTTTGATTGTTAGTCATGGAGCGGCTTTAAATGCATTAATTAATAGCCTTTTAGGGGTTCAATTAAAGGATTTAAGACAGCGAGGTGGCTTAGCCAATACCAGTACCACAATTATTGAAACTAATAATGCGGGTAAAGATTTTAAACTAATCAAATGGAATGATACTAGTTATCTTGATCGTAAGTTACAAGAATCGGATTTAGTTTAAGGAAATTATTATGACATTTAAAAAAGAAGCAGATAAGCAAAAACAAACAGAAGAAACATTGCATAAACTAGTTAAAGATATTGATGATAATCCCCATGACTATCATACTTACTATGATTTGAGTGTTTTTTTGATTCAATTACAAAGTTATACCCAAGCGGAAGAATTACTAATGAAAGCATTGGGGTTATTTGCTGATCGAAGTAAAAAAGCTAAAAATACCCTAACTTATGGTTTAGGTAACGTTTACTATTCTGCTGGAGAAACCAATAAGGCAATCCAACAATTCCAACAGGTTACAGATAAGTCATTACAGTTTGATGCCTATGTAATGTTAGCCCAGAGCTACATGGCTCAAAATGATTATAAAAGAGCATTGATTTTTTTATTAACTGCACAACCACAGGCTAAACAAGATGAGTCTTTAAATCTTTTAATTGGTCAATGTCTGTTAGCAGAAGGGGACTTTGCTCAAGCAGCTAATTATTATGAAAAGGTTCTAAAATCTAATCCTGACCAAAAAGAAGCTAACTTTAGTTGTGGATTGATTGCCATGACAACTGATGGAGATTATAAAACGTATTTTAATAAAGTAGAACAGTTAGATCCGGTTTACTTTAAAGAACAACAAAGTAAGATTGCTGATATTGAAAAATTTATTCAAATTCGAGACAAGAAGAAATAGTGTAGGAGAAAAAGTTGACCACTTCAATGAGTTTATTTGATAACAATAATAATAACGGCCAAGTTAATCACGAACAGCAATCCGTTACGGGTCGCCTAATCACGATTTTTTTTGAAGGTTCAGATAGCTTTTATAAGGTTTTACTAATTAAAGTTGAAAAAGCTAATTTTGATTGGTCAGAAAAAGAGATTGTTGTTACTGGTAATTTTGCTGATGTGGCCGAAGAAACCAGCTACCGATTTGTGGGTAAATTAGTAGAGCATCCCCGCTATGGACAGCAATTTCAAGCCACTAACTATGAAAGAGCATTACAAACTTCTGCCGTTGGATTGGTTAAATATCTTTCGGGATCAGACTTTCCAGGAATTGGAGAAAAGACCGCACAAAAGGTAGTCGATACTTTAGGGACGGATTTAATTTCACAATTACTGGAAAAACCAGAGTTGATTGCCAAAACAGGATTGAAAACTAAACAACAGCAAACCATTATTGATACTTTAAGAAGCAATAATGGAACTGAACAAGTGATTGTTGGATTGAATAGCTATGGCTTTGGTAGTAATCTTGCCGCAGCAATTTTTAAAAAGTATCGAGAAAAATCACTTGAGGTTATTCAGGAAAATCCCTATCAATTAGTTGAAGACATCAAAAACATTAGTTTTAAGCGTGCTGACCAGATTGCGCAAAAAGTAGGTCTAGAATACAATTCAGCCGGAAGATTACGGGCTGGACTGTTAGCAACGTTGAATCAATTATCGATTAGTAATGGAAATACTTATTCCAACAGTAAAGAAGTTATTAATGCTAGCTTTGAGGTATTAGATACAGATCCTAATCAAAAAATTGATGATCAAAAATTAGCTAACGAGTTAAAAGAATTAGTTAAGGATCGAAAAATCGAAGTGGATCATGAAAGAATTTATCTAAAAAATTTATACGATTCAGAATGGAAAATTGCAGAAAATATTAAAAGAATTTATGATAATCAGAGTGATAAAAAAGAAGATTATCTAACTGCTATCCATAAAGTTGAAAAAGAAATTGGAATTGAATATGATGAATCGCAATTAAAGGCTATTAATACTGCTTTACAAAATCAAGTTTTTATCTTAACTGGGGGACCAGGAACGGGTAAGACTACCATTATTAATGGAATTGTTAAAACGTTTGCAAAAATAAATGATTTATCATTGGATGTTAATAAATATAAAAATGACGTATTTCCCATTTTATTAGCCGCTCCCACTGGTCGGGCAGCCAAAAAGATGGGAGAATCAACTGGAATACCAGCCAGCACGATTCATCGTTTATTAGGCTTAAATGGCAATGACGATGAAGAGGGAAATGGAAATGATATTGAGGGGCAGTTATTAATAATTGATGAGATGTCGATGGTCGATACGGAACTATTTGAAAAATTAGTTAGCGCAGTTGCCACTGGAATGAAAATTATCTTAGTTGGAGATAAGGATCAATTGCCATCAGTAGGACCAGGACAAGTTTTTTTCGATTTAATTAATTCAAAAGTAGTTCCTAAAATTGAGTTGAATCAGATTCATCGACAAGAAGATGGTTCAACAATTATTGAACTTGCGCATGATATTAAGAATGGTAAACTGCCAGATACGTTATTAGAAAAAGAACCGGATCGTAGTTTCATTCAATGTGGTAACGGACAAGTGGTTGAAGTGATTAAGCAAATTATTGCTAAAGCAAAAACACACGGTTTTAATGCCACGGAAACGCAGGTTTTAGCACCCATGTATCGAGGCGATGCCGGAATTGATCGTTTAAATAACGAAGTTCAAAAAATTATGAATCCCAAAAGAGACCCACAACAAAAAGAAGTTGAGGCGCAGGGACAAAAGTATCGAATTGGCGATAAAGTTCTTCAATTAGTAAATTCTCCAGAAGAAAATATTTTTAATGGAGATATTGGTAAAATAGTGGGAATTGATATTAATAAGGATCAGAAAAAGTACCTAGATAAATTAATAGTGGCCTTTGATCAAACTGAAGTATCATATACCAGAAATGATTGGAATCAAATTACCTTAGCGTACTGTACTTCAATTCATAAATCACAAGGTAGTGAATTTAAAATGGTTATCTTGCCAATTATTTCTCAGTATCGCCGGATGTTAGAACGTAATTTGTTGTATACGGCGGTTACCCGAGCCTCTGATAAATTAATTATGGTAGGAAATGTAAGTGAATTTGCTGCTTGTATTAAACGAGTTTCTGGGAATCGAAAAACATCTCTAAGCGAACGAGTTCAATCAATGTTTAATTTTCAAACCGATTCAGTTCCAGTAGAAACTAAAGCAGTAGAAAATGATATTAAGGAAAAAGCACCTGAAAACGGTGAATTTATTTTAGACGAAAATAAAATTCTTAAAAATGAGATTGATCCCATGATTGGAATGGATGGAATTAAACCATCTGATTTTATTGATGCTAAATTAACTAAAATTGATTATAATAAGAAGTAGTAATCTTAAAACAGCAGTGAGGGGAAAAAAAGTGTCTATTAATACTAAGCATAAACCAATCATATTTGCCTTAAGTTCAAACAAACCATTGGCAGAAAAAATTTCAAAAGTTAGTGGTATGCCAATTGGTGAGGCAACCATTAATCAATTTAGTGATGGTGAGATTAAAATTTCAATTGATGAAAGTATTCGTGGAGATGATGTTTATATTATTCAATCAATCTCTGATCCATCAAATGATAATTTAATGGAATTATTAATTATGATTGATGCGGTTAGAAGAACTAGTGCACATACGATTAATGTGGTAATGCCATTTTATGGTTATGCTAGATCAAATCAAAAAACTCAATCTAGAGCGCCAATTACCGCTAAATTAATCGCTTCATTTTTACAAAATAGTTCTGTTGATCGAGTAGTTGCATTAGATTTACATGCTGCTCAAATTCAAGGATTCTTTGATATTCCAGTTGATCATTTACGTTCAGAAAAATTAATTAGTGAGTATTTAAAAGCTAATGGTTATACAGAAAATGCTGTGATTGTAGCACCTGATCATAATGGGGTTGCTAGAGCGCGAGGAGTGGCTAATCGTTTAGATTTACCTTTAGCTATCATTGATAATCGTGACCCCGAAAAGAAAAATCATGTTCCCAATACAGTGATTGGTGATGTAAAAGGTAAGAATACAATTATCATTGATGATATGATTGTTACTGGATACAATATTAAAGTTTCTGCCGAAGTTTTGAAAAAAGCAGGGGCAAAGAAAGTTTCAGGAGCTGTTACTCATGCTGTTTTTGCTGACAGTGCGAAGGAAAATTTAAGTAGTGAAGATCTAGAAAATGTAATTGTTACTGATTCAATTAAAATTCCAGATAAGTTTAAATTAGATAAATTAACTATTTTAACGGTTAGTAATTTAATTGGTAATGCACTTAAATTAATCCAAGATGAAAAGACAACTCACATTTTATTTTAAAGGAGTTTGACATGGTATATAGAGCAAATGATAATCGATACGATAATATGTTAGTTAGAAGAGCCGGTAATAGTGGTTTACAATTACCAGCACTTTCATTTGGAACTTGGCATAGTTTTGGAGACGATGCTAATTTCAAAGATAGTCAAAAGATTATGTTAGAAGCTTTTGATCGTGGGTTATTTAGTTTTGATTTAGCAAATAACTATGGACCTGGATCAGGTGCTGCTGAACGAATGTTTGGACAAGTATATCGTCAAGATTTGAAACCTTATCGTGATGAAATGATTATTACTACTAAGGCCGGTTTTCACATGTGGCCTGGTGTGTATGGTAACTTTTCTTCGAAGAAAACATTGATTGCGGCGCTTGATAGAAGTTTGGAACGAATGGGATTAGACTATGTAGATATTTATTATTCACATCGTTTTGATCCTAATACTCGTTTAGAAGAAACTGCTCAAGCTTTTGATCAAATTGTTCGTTCTGGTAAGGCGCTTTATATCGGAATTTCTAACTACGATGGTCCACAAACCGAAAAGATGATTAAATTATTAGAGGAATTGCATACTCCATTTGTAGTTAACCAAAGTTCATATAACATGTTAAATCGACAACCTGAAGTCGATGGTACTCTAGATACTTTATCTAAGTATAATGATGGTTTTGTGGCTTATGGTCCTTTAGCGGAAGGTTTATTAACGAATAAATATCTTAATGGAATTCCAGAAGATATCCATCTTCACTTTACCAATGATGTAATTTTAAAGGATGGAACTGCAGGAGCAGTTAAAAAGTTAAATGAATTAAATGAAATTGCGTTAAATCGTGATCAATCGTTAGCACAAATGTCATTAGCTTGGTTACTTAATAATCCAGTAGTTACTAGTGTGGTTACCGGAGCTTCAAAACTAAATCATCTAGAAGATAACCTAAAGGCACTTGATAACCTTACGTTTACTCAAGATGAATTAGATGCAATTGATAAAATTACTAAAGGTAAATAATATAAAAAGGGTAACCAATTAGGTTATCCTTTTTATATCGATATATTTATAAAAAAAGCCTAAATCAAAAGATTTAGGCTTTTATTTATTTTTTAGTATTATTCATAATTAACATTGGTAAAATTAATGGTTTCCGTTCTGTTTTTTCATATAAGAAATTAGAAAGTTCATTAACAATCGCACGTTTTATGATTCTTTCATCGGCATTTTTATTGTTCATGGCACGACGAATGGTTTTAAATACAAGATTTCGACCTTGATCCAACAATTCACCAGATTCACGCATATAAACAAATCCACGTGATAATAAATCTGGTCCTGATTGAATCTCTTTGTCCTTAAGATTAATGGTTGCAACTACCACCACTAGACCTTCTTCAGAAAGAAGTTGACGATCTCTAATAACGTTTTTATTAACGCTATCAGTACCATTTCCATCAATAAAGACATCACCAGCCGCAAAACTACCGGCAAAGCGGGCAGTATCTTTAGTTAGTGCAAGCACATCACCATTTTTAAGGATAAATGAATGATCCTTTGGAACGCCACATTGTTCAGCTAAGCCAATGTGAATTTTTTGCATTCTGTATTCACCGTGAATAGGAACGAAAAATTTTGGTTTCATTAAGCGAATCATTAATTTTTCTTCTTCTTGACCACCGTGACCAGAAGTATGAATTTTATTTTCATAACCACGAATTACATGGGTTCCAGCTTCTTCTAGTTCATTTACCACTCGGTTAACACTTAAAACGTTACCAGGGATGGGGTTACTTGATAAAACAACTGTATCCCCGGGTTCCATTGTGATTTGGCGGTGGGTACCGTTAGCGATTCTGGAAAGGGCAGCCATTTGTTCACCTTGAGATCCGGTACATAGAATCATAACCTTGTTTGATGGTAATGACTTTAATTGGGAAGCATCGACAAAGGCGCTATCAGGAACTTTAATGTATCCGAGAGCTCTACCGTTAACTACGGCAGCTTCCATACTACGACCAAAGACAGCGACTTTACGACCATGTTTGTATGCCGAGTCAATGGCTGTCATTACTCGGGATAGGTTAGAAGCAAAGGTGGCAAAGATAATTCTTCCATCTACTCGATCAAAGATTTTTCTTACTGAATTACTTACGTAACTTTCAGACTTGGTCCAAACCGGTTTTTCTGCATTCGTACTATCTGCCATTAAACAGAGGACGCCTTCTTCACCCAACTTAGCCATTGCTTGTAAATCTGGTGGAGTGTTAGTAACAGGAGTCAAGTCAAATTTGTAATCTCCAGTTTCAACAATTACACCATCAGGAGTATGTACAGCAACACCCAAAGCATCTGGGATAGAATGGGTTGTTCTGAAAAAAGAAACACTGGTTTTTTTAAATTTTAAAACTGATTTATCAGAAATCTCGTGTAATTCGGTTTGCTTGAGCATTCCGTGTTCTTCAAGTTTTCCTTTAATCATTGCTAAAGCAAGGGGACCTGCATATACGGGCACGTTAATTGCTTTTAAGATAAAAGGGATTCCACCGATATGATCTTCGTGACCATGGGTGATTACTAATGCTTTAATCTTATTTTGATTTTCTACCAGGTATTGGTAATCTGGAATTACGTAATCAATACCTAATTGACTATCTTCTGGGAATTTAATTCCGGCATCAATTAAGACAATTTCATCTTGGAATTGAACTCCATAGGTATTCTTACCAATTTCTCCCAAACCACCAACGCCATAGATAGCTGTTTCATTATTTTTGACGTTTAGCTTATTCATATTTATTTAAACTCCGTAATTTTGAAATCGGATTCGTTTTGTTCGAATTCAAGATGTTTACCAGTTAGTGGTTGAATGTATTCGATAGTATATTCAGTATTATCTCTAATTAGATCACGAACTTCTGCTTCTGTATTAGCATTGATGTAAAGTGATTTAGTAACTTCTCTTTTAAGTCCCTCTAGAGGATTTGGTTGATATAAAACTTTGTAGATCATGTTATATTACTCCTTTTGTAATTAAATTTAGTTGTCGATCTGTTGTCGATTTTTTAAAATGATAACTTAATTCTACCATATAATATTTTTTAAGTATATATAAGCAATTTCTAGCTTTACTGGGGAATAATGATACTATTTAGGTAAGGAAATAAAAGCAGGTAGGTGTTAAACGTGAGAATTATCTTAGAGATTATTATTGGAACAATCGTTGCCACTTTTATATATAGTTTTTTACATTATTTATTTGTGACTATTCCAGAACGAAACCATCAGTTACAGGTTAAAAGTACAGTTGACGATCAAATTTCGATGTTAATGAAAAAAGTAAAGCAAAATGGCGAAGTAAAAGGCCTTTATTTCAATAGTTCTAAAGTTTTAACCAATGTATGGGGTAGAGGAGTAATGGTTTTTGAATATGAATTTAGAGTTGAAACAACTTTGAAAATTAACCAACTTCGTTCCTTAACTGAGCTAGAATTATTAAATTTAAAGATTCCACAAGCCGAATCAGATGATATTGAAACCAACTTGATTATTACCGATTTTTGGTTAAACAAAAATCAATTAGTTTTTGATGTTGCCAATCGAACTAATTCAGCAACCCAGGAATATGTGAAGGATATTATAAAAATGGATCGAAAATAAAAAAACACTACAGACGTAGTGTTTTTACTAATCAATAAATATTTCATCAGAGGTTCTGCTGAATGGGTTTTCCTTATCAATATGATCATAGAATAAGGTACCATGGAGATGATCAATTTCGTGTTGAATAATGATTGCAGGATAATGCTTAAGACGAACGGTATGTTCTTCACCATTAACGTCTTGGTATCTTACGGTAACTCTGTCTGATCTGGGAACGTATCCCTCGATATCTTTATCAACCGATAAGCAACCTTCACCTACTGAAAGGGCTGCTTGTTGAACTGAGTTTGAGATGATTACCGGATTAATAATAATGTCTTTAAATGGAGATTCAGTTTCATCACCCTCGGGTGGGGTTAAAACAGCTGCCATTAGTTTTGACTCCCCAACTTGAGGTGCTGCCAATCCAACACCGGCACGAAGTTGATATTTTTCACATAGTTCTGGATCTTGACTGATTTCTAGGTATTCCATCATTTTATCAGCTAATTCGCGATCTTCTTTACTAAGGGGAAATTGGACTTTTTCTGCTTGCTTACGTAGGACTGGGTTTCCGTCTCTAGTAATGTCTTTCATTAAATACAAAGTGGTTCCTCCATTCGGTTTAACGATTTATCTTTATTATAATGCAATTTATAAATTATTGTAAGAGATGCTAGTAAAGAACAAAAAATAGTTGATAAATTTTGCATTTTATCAATTAAATGTTAGTTTATATTTTATATTAATTTTTTTTATATTTTTAAGGAGAAAGACTATTTTAAAAGTAAGGTTAATTTTAAAAGGTGATTCTGAACGAATTCATAATTTAATTAATACACTAATAATTGAAGATAAGTTTGTTCATTTGTTTGTTGATGATTATGATTATTTAACGGTGGTAAAAAAAGCCAGTGAAATTTGTCAAAATTTAGTGATAGAAAAAATTGATGATAATACTGATTTGGCGACCATGAACGGATTAATTTATTTACCTAATACTAATTTTTATGATCCCAAAATGAGTGATGCTGTGGAAATTGCCCAGGTAATGCGAGAACCGTTGTTTGAATTTAGAAAAACGTTAAATGAATTAATTGCCAATGGTTTCAATGGTAAAATAATTCTAAATTCACCTCATGATGAAGTTTTCGTTTATTTTGCCGCTTATTTTTCTGGATTAGATGTTAAGAAAATTATTGGAATTGGAACCCTGGCGCAAGAAATTATCCTAAGAGAGTCCTTGGTGAAGAAGTTCAGAGTTAACGGAAATGACATAAACGTCAATACACTGGGATTGAATACTAAAAACTTGGTTGCTTGGAGTAGGGTATATATTGGTCCTTCACCATTATTAACCTACGTTGCAAACGGAAATGATGATAACGATAAAGAAATTATTAGTGATTTAACTACACAGCTTAACGATGCTTTAATTGTTACCAATCCGATTATTCAAGCAAAAGCGATTAGTTACCTTTTAAATTGTTTATTTAAAAATCAGTCATTGATTTGTTCGGTAACAAGTGTCAAAAAGGAAAATGACCAGTTTAGTTTATTATTAGGTCCCAAACTAGTTAATGAAATTGGAATTTATCATGCAATTAACTTACAACTATCTGATGACGAGAATGAAGAGTTAGATAATAATTTAAAACAAGCGACAACAATTATAGAAAATATAAAAAAAGGAAAGAAAGATGCAAAGAAAGACTGATGGTAACTATGAATATCCAATTATAGAAGATTGGACGCGAACAGAGTTAATTGATGTGACGAAATTTTTTAGTAGTGTCGAAATGGCTTACTATGATGACCACGGAGTTAATCGGGAACAACTATTGGATAGTTATGCTAAATTTCAAAAAATTAATCCAGCCAGAACGGAACAAAATAGTTTAAGACGAGAATTTGAGACAAACTCAGGATTAGATATTTATCACTTATTAAAAAAAGCCCAAGAAAACCCTAACTTAAAAAGAATCAAGGGCGATTAGAGATAAATGTTTAGTAAATTGACTAAGAGTAAATATTTATGCTATAGTTAAAAATAGTTTTAATAGCGAAAAAAGGATGCAAAACGGTTAATGATTAATGTTTCGGATAAAGATACAGATGTAGATTTATTTACTGAAGTTTTTTACCTGATGATTGGTTCAAGCTTAGATTGCACTCTTTAGACTGCTTTTTGAGGAGGAAACATTTTTGAAAACAAGAGATGATATTAGAAACATTGCGATTATTGCCCACGTCGATCATGGTAAGACTACTTTGGTTAACGAACTTTTGAAGCAATCTGATACCCTTGATGGGCATGATGAAATTCAAGATCGTGCGTTAGATTCAAACCCAATTGAACGTGAACGTGGAATCACTATTTTGTCAAAAAATACAGCCGTTAAATATGATGGTAAACAAATCAACATTCTTGATACACCAGGACATGCCGATTTTGGTGGAGAAGTTGAACGTATCATGCGAATGGTTGATGGTGTTCTTCTAGTTGTTGATGCAGCTGAAGGTACTATGCCACAAACTCGTTTCGTATTGAAGAAAGCTTTGGATCAACACTTAACACCAATCGTAGTAATCAACAAGATTGATAAGCCAGGTGCTCGTCCAGAAGAAGTTGTAGATGAAGTTCTTGATTTATTTATTGAATTAGGTGCAGATGAAAGTCAACTTGACTTCCCAGTTGTATATGCTTCAGCTATGAATGGTACTTCAAGTGTGGATGCAGATCTTTCTACACAAGAACATACTATGAAACCTGTCTTCTCAGCTATTCTTGATAACATTCCAGCACCAATCGAAAATTCAGAAGATCCATTACAATTCCAAGTTGCAATGCTTGATTACGATGATTTCGTTGGTCGTATCGGAATCGGTCGAGTATTTAGAGGTAAGATTAAAGTTGGGGATAACGTTGTTGTTATGAAGCTTGATGGGGAACAACAAAAATTCCGTGTTACTAAGATCATGGGATTTGTTGGTCTTAACAAAGTTGAAATCAACGAAGCCAAAGCTGGTGATTTAATTGCCGTTTCTGGTATGGAAGATATCAACGTTGGTGAAACTGTTGTAGCTCCAGATGCATTGGAACCACTACCAATTCTAAGAATTGATGAACCAACTATGAGAATGACATTTGGTACTAACACTTCTCCATTTGTTGGAAAAGATGGTAAGTACGTTACTGCTCGTCAATTAATTGATCGTCTTGAAAAAGAATTACACACTGATGTTTCTATGAGAATTGAAGAAACTGATGATCCAGGTTCATGGGTTGTTTCTGGTCGTGGTGAACTTCACTTATCTATCTTAATTGAAACATTACGTCGTGAAGGTTTCGAACTACAAGTTTCACGTCCAGAAGTTATCTACAAAGATGTTGATGGTGTGAAATCAGAACCATTTGAATCAGTACAAATTGATACTCCAGACGAATACTCTGGTTCAATCATTGATACTCTTGCTCAACGTAAGGGTGAAATGCAAAATATGGAAAGTGTTGGAAACGGTCAAACTAGAATGGTATTCTTAGTACCTTCACGTGGTTTGATTGGTTACTCAACTCAATTCCTTTCAATTACTCACGGATACGGTATCATGAACCATACTTTCGAAAAATATGGTCCAGTTGTTAAGAACTGGGATCCCGGTCGTCGTAACGGTACATTAGTTTCAATCAACACTGGTAAGGTTACTACTTACGCTATCATGGCAGTTCAAGATCGTGGTAAGATCTTTACTGATCCTTCTACTGAAGTTTACGAAGGTATGATTGTTGGTGAAAACTCACGTGATAATGATATTTCCGTTAACATTACTCGTGGACGTAACCAAACTAACGTCCGTGCCGCTGGTTCTGAAGATATCGCCAAAGTTAAAGCTCCAGTTCACTTAACGCTTGAAGAATCACTTGAATTCTTGAACAGTGACGAACTTTGTGAAGTTACTCCAGAAAACATTCGTTTAAGAAAACGTATCTTAAACACCAACGAACGTGAAAAAGCTGCTAAGAAAAACAAGCATAATCGTTAATTAAAAGTTTAAATCACATTATTGTGATTTAGCTTGAAAGCTGTCGGATACTTTGTATTCCGATAGCTTTTTTTTAATTAAAAATACTAGTACAATAAAAACATTGATATAGTTGTTTATTTCGGAGAAAAATAATGTATAACATTTTAAAAAGATTTTATAATTTTGGCTCAAAATATGGTGCTAAGTTTGATTGGTTACTAGTTTTACCTTATCTAAGTCTCTGTATCATTGGGATTGTAATGGTCTATTCTGCTAGTGCAGGAATCGGATTAACCCATGGTGGTTTTGCCAATAGTTATGTTTTTAAACAGTTCTTATTTGTAATTGTCGGAATGACGGTTGCCTTTTTCACGTTTCATTTGCCATTGAAAAAGATTGATAGTATGAAATCAATGGGACTATTTTGTTTAATTATGGCAGTTGTTTTAATTTATTGTGGGTTCTTTGGAGCCACCATTAATGGGGCTTCGGGGTGGATTAGATTAGGACCAATTAGCATTCAACCAGCCGAGTTGTGTAAATTTTTCTTTATTATCTTTTTTGCTCATATGTTTAAGTATCGAAATAATAAGATCAATAATGCTGGTTTGGGAAAGGCACTTTTATTTCGTCCGCAACCACTAGTTTTTCCTCTTATAATGCTGGGATTGATTTTATTTCAACCCGACATGGGTGGATTTGCGATAAATATTTTTATTATATTAGTTATGTTAATTGCGGCATCAACTAGTTTTAAATCTTTAAGTATTAGTTCTTTCATTATTATGTTTTTGCCGTTGATTATTACAAAGTTTTTTATGGGTCCAATTGCGGCGTTGATTTCAAATACCAAGAGCTACCAATTACAACGATTAGTTTCTTTTGAAAATCCATTTATTCATGCTAAAACTTCCGGAGCACAATTGATTAATTCGTTTTATGCAATTAGTAACGGTGGGATATTCGGACGTGGTTTAGGCAATAGTATTCAAAAAATGGGCTATTTAGCTGAACCCAATACCGATTTTATCTTACCGATAATTTCTGAAGAATTAGGGTTAATTGGGGTTATTATCGTTTTAGGATTAATATTAACTATGATTTATCGCATTGTAATGATTGGTTTTAAAACTACTAATATATATAACAGCACAATTTGTTATGGAACCGCTGCTTATCTTACAATTCAAACCCTTTTCAATGCTGGTGGATCAGTAGGAGCAGTGCCCCTAACTGGGGTTGCCTTACCATTTATTAGTTATGGTGGTTCTAGTATGATAACGTTGAGTTTATGTATTGGAATGGTATTGAAGATTAGCAAGATGGAAGCAAAAAAAGTAAAAAAATAAGGAAGTGATTTTTTGGAATCAGTTGCTAATCGTACAGAACTGTTAGTATCAACTTTTTCTAGTAAACAAGTTAAGTTGTTAAAGAAATATGGTGATATTCGCTTTATTTCGAAAAAGATGCACTATGTAATTTTATTCGTTAATAGTGATGATGCGGATGAAATAATGGCGGAAATAAAAAAGCATCGTTTTGTTAAACGCGTTGAAAAAACGGTGACTTTAAATCTAATTGATAATTTAAATGAATTAAATAACTTAACGATGGGTGAAGAGTAATGAGAATTATATCTGGAAAGTTTGGCGGAAGAAGAATTCAACCAGTACCAGGAACCAAAACTAGACCAACTACTGATAAGGTAAAGGAATCTTTGTTTAATATGATTGGACCTTATTTTGATGGTGAACAGACTTTTTTAGATTTGTTTGCTGGGTCTGGCGCAGTTGCAATTGAAGCTGTTTCCAGAGGAATCAAGCAGGCTGTGTTAGTAGATCGTCAATTTGCGGCATATAAAACTATCAAAAATAATGTTGAAATTGCTGGTGATGAAAAAAATAATTTTAAAGTTTTAAAGATGGATGCTGAACAGGCCCTAAAGAAGTTAAAAGGAAAGCAGTTTAACTATATCTTTTTAGATCCACCATACGCAGAGCAGCAAATGAGAAAACAATTAGCCGAGATTAAGCAAGATCAACTGATTGCTAGTTCAGGAATTGTAATTTGCGAAACTGATAATAAAACCGAGCTAAGTGAAATGGATGGATACGAATTAATTAAACAAAAAAATTATGGGTTAACAATCATCACGATTTACAAGAATAAAGAATAGAGGTTGAAACTATGAAGAAGGTTATTTATCCAGGTAGTTTTGATCCAATTACCAATGGCCATTTAGATATTATTAAAAGGGCTAGTCATATTTTTGATGGGGTTATTATTGCGGTTGGAAATAATACTGCTAAGACCACGTTGTTTTCAGTTGATGAAAGAATCGCATTGATAAAAAAATGTACGGAAACCTTACCTAACGTTGAAATTAAGCAATACTCGAACTTAACCGTTGATTTTGTTAAAGAATCCGGCACTAATTTGATTATTAGAGGTACAAGAGATTCGCAAGACTATAATTTTGAAAATCGAATTGCTAATCTAAATCGCTTACTTGATAGTGATGTAGAGACGTTATTAATGTTAGCAGATAAAAAATACGAATTGGTTTCTTCATCAATGGTTAAAGAAGTGCTTAGTTTTGGAGGAGATATATCGCAATTTGTTCCCCAGCCGGTAGAAATAAAATTGAAGGAGAAATTTAACAATGAAAAAAATTAAGTCAATCCTTAAAAAACATCGAATTTCAGCTTCAATAATTGGTGGAATCGTTGGATTAGCTTGGCTGTTTTTTTGGCCACTAAATGCCTTAGTAGAAGCGCCTGGTGCAGCAATTGATTTACAACCAATGGTAAAAATAAATAACGTGAGCGATTTAAAAAAGACCAAATTTATGATTACTGCAGTATCGATTTCTCGGGCTCACCCAATTTCATATTTGCAGTCGAAATTTGATCATAGCATTTCTTTAGAAAAAACGGATTCTATCACTGGAGGTCAAGACTCTGATCAATTCAATGAGGTCCAAGGCATCTATATGAATAGTTCGATTAACAACGCAATTTACGTGGGATACCGCCATGCTAATCGCAGTGTAGTCAGAGATTATAATGGAGTATATGTACTTTCATTGTTCCCCAAGTCAGATTTTAAAAATAAATTGCAACCAGCCGATTTAGTTGAATCAATCAATGGAAAAAGGTTAAAACAAAGCATTGAATACGTTAACTATATTAAAGGATTACCAGATAATGCTAAGTTAACGATTGATTTTAAGCGTGATGGCAAGAATAAGACAGTCACAGGTCAGAAAAAAGAAATTGTCCCTGGATTTAACGGGGTCGGTATGACCATGATTGATGATATGACGGTCAAGACTAATCCTGAAATTAAGGTGGATCCAGGTGAAATTGGTGGACCGTCAGGTGGATTAATGTTTGCTTTACAAATATATAGTCAATTATCACAAAAAGATTATTCTTTCAAAAAGGTAGCAGGTACCGGGACGATTTCTCCAAATGGTGATGTTGGTGAAATTGGTGGAATTGATAAAAAGATTATTGCCGCAGATCGTAATGGGGCTCAAGTTTTCTTCTGTCCTTATGTAAAACCTACTAAGGCTAACTTAGCTATGGAAGAAAATGGTAAAACTAATTATCAAGTTGCTAAAGAAACCGCACAAAAATATGCACCCAATATGAAAGTGGTTCCAGTTCAAAACTTTAATCAAGCAGTTAAATATTTAGAAAATAACTAAAAAGAGAAATTCAGAAATGAATTTCTCTTTTTTTGCGTAACTGTTTAAAGAAGGGAGAGAAAGATGGATAAGTATTTGGAAGATATCAAGAATTTAGTTCTAGAATATAAAGCTAAATTGATAATTATTGGTCTGGGAATTATCTTCCTGGTCAGCGGGTATATGTTTTTGACTAAATCAAACGAAAATCAGACAACTGATGTTAAGCAGAAGATAAGTAGTCCTAAAGAGGTTATAAAGTCAAAGGAAGAAAAGCAAACCAAAGCAAGCATTGATGAACAAATTTATGTTGACGTAAAGGGGGCAGTTTTAAATCCGGGGATTTATGCGGCTAATAAAATGATGCGAAGTTCAGATTTAATTAAAATGGCAGGTGGATTTAATCAAAATGCTGATTCAAATCATGTTAATTTAGCTAAAAAAGTTAATGATCAGGAAATTTTGTATGTTCCTTATAATGGTGAAGTGTCCGGACTGCCTGATGTAAACCTAAAAACTAGTGAAAATGTTGAATCAGCAAGCGATACCCCATCATCTCAACCAAATCAGACAAGTAAAACCAATATAAATAGTGCAGATTTAACGAAACTACAAAGTATAAACGGTGTCGGACAGAAGAAGGCAGAAAAAATCATTGATTATCGTAACCAAAATGGATTATTTAAAACAGTTGATGACTTAAAGAATGTCCCTGGTTTTGGGCAAAAAACGGTGGAAACTTTAAAAGCTTCCCTAGCGGTTTGATGTTAAATTTAATAATTATTGCTATACTAAAGGAAAAAGTTAGTTAGGAGTAATGGGATAAATGGCAAAACAAAGAATTGCATGGGATCAATATTTTATTTTACAAGCAATTTTAATTGCTTCTAGAAGTACCTGTGAAAGATTATCAGTAGGGGCTGTGTTAGTTAGAAATAAGCGAGTTATTGCCTGTGGGTATAATGGATCTGTTTCTGGCGACGCCCATTGTACGGATGTAGGATGTTATTTAGTTGATGGTCATTGTCAACGGACCATTCATGCGGAAATGAATGCTGTTTTACAGTGTGCTAAGTTTGGTGAATCTACTGATGATGCTGAATTGTATGTGACTGATTTTCCTTGCCTTCAATGTACTAAGATGTTGCTTCAAGCAGGAATCAAAAAGATTAAATATCTCCGTGAGTATCATAATAGTGAGTATGCAGAATCTTTATTAAAGAAAGAAAAAATTGATGTAGAGAAGATTAAGGTAAGTCAACAAGAAGTTGATAACTTACCATTCTCTGACTTCTTATCCATCGACTAATATTAAAAAGAATTTTTTTATTTTCACTGCCAGTTTGTGGGTAGTAATTACCGTCAGCTTCACCCTTAACTTTTGGTTAGGGGGATTAGGGATAGTTTTAGTATTATTTAGAATTTATCGACTTAAAATTAAAGGATTAGTTGTTTTTAATTTAATTTTAGCGATAATTCCATGTTTAATGCTGCTGATTTTTAACCACGATGTGAGTATTAAACAGCATAATTTAGAATTACAAACTAATAAAAATCAAACTTTTCAATTAGACGTATTACCAGATCAAATTCATGTAAATGAAGATAAGTTTACTGGAGTGGTTTATTTACCACAGCTAAGGCAAAAGGTTATTCTGTTTGGATTTTGTAAAGACGATTCAGAGCGGGCTTTAATTAAAAATATTGATAATAAAAAAAGATTGACTGTTCAAGGCGACTTAAGCAAAATTGATGATGCACCTAACGTAAATCAATTTAGTTCACAAACCTTTTATGGTGATCAAAAAATTTATGGCCAGATAAAAAGTAGCCGATTACTGCAAAGTAAAGCTATTTCAAATAGAAGTTTTGATTGGCTTCATCAAATTAGGTACTGGGGCATTAAGTCGACAGAAGGGTTACCGAAAACTTTAAAATTATACGTTTTAAGTTTGGTTTTTGGATATAAGAATGCTGAGTTTAAAGATGAAATGGCCGGAATTAAACAATTAGGAATTATTCATTTGTTTAGTATTTCGGGAATGCATGTTTATTTTTTAATTGATTTATTATTGATGATTACATCGTATTTATTTATAAAAAAAGAATATGTAGAATGGGGACTTATTTTAGACTTGCCAGGCTATTTTATAGTTGCCGGATCATCAGTAGGATTGCTTAGGGCAGTTTTAATGATTGAAGAAAGACTGTTGTCTAAAAAAGTTAGTGTCTATTTTACGCGACTTGATATTTGGTCATTTGCCTTAATGATTAACTTACTAATTAACCCTCTGATGATTCATCAGTTTGGCTGTCAGTTATCGTATTGCTTATCATTTGCGCTTATATATACGGGAAAATTAAATCAATTTCGCACCTCCGTAGTTTTAGATTTAGTTAGTTTACCAATCATTTTGTTTTATCTTTATGAGTGGCATTCTCTAAGTGTTCTGGCAAATCTCTTAATAATTCCCTTTTTTGGTACGTTTATTTTTCCTTTAGTGTTAGTGGCGTATGGATCAAGTTTGATTACCAATCGACTAACTCAAGTAGCAGAGCTGATTTTAAATAATTTTGATAAGTATTTAAACTCAATTTCAGAGTTACCAGGAAAAATTGTCTTTGGTAAACCAAGTGTGTTATTAATAGTAATCTTTATCGTGGTTAGTTTGCTGTTGATTGAAAAATTTGATTGGAAGAAATGTGTTTTAATTTTTGTAACTTTAATGTGTATGTACGTGCAAATTCACTTTCCTAGAAGTGGAGAGGTAACTTTTTTTGATGTCGGACAAGGCGATAGTTTTTTACTTCGAGAACCATTCAATAAGTCAGTCACAATAATTGATACCGGTGGCAAACCCAACTTCTTTGCAAGCCAAGGACAAAAAGATGTCTATTTAGCTCCCAATACTTCAATTAGATATTTGAAAAGTATCGGTATAAGTCGAATTGATAATCTTTGTTTAAGCCATCAGGATGCCGATCACGTGGGCGATTTGCCCGCTTATCTGCAAAACTTTAAAATCAATCGAATTTATATTCCCAGTGGTATGAAAGAGAATAAATCATTTATGAATAAACTTAAGCCAGATATTGAAAAGGTTGAATTGATTGAGGTTGGAAATGGCAATCAGATTGATGCTACTAACCTTAAAGTGGTTCATCCATTTCAGCCGGGGTTGGGTAAAAATGAAGATTCTATGGTTATTTTTGCCGACATTGCTGGATTAGCTTGGCTGTTTATGGGCGATTTGAATCGAGAAGAAGAGTTGAAAATTATAGAAAAATACCCGAACCTTAAAGTTGATATTTTAAAATTAGGCCATCATGGGAGTAAAACCTCGTCTGACCCAGAGTTTATTAAAAAAATAAAACCTAAGATTGGAATTATTTCTGCGGGGAGAAATAACCGGTATGGTCATCCAAATCAAGAAACTTTAATGACAATGAAAAAAGAACGAGTGATTGTTTTGAACACACAGGATAGTGGAATGATTAAGTATCAATACCAAAATAACGAAAAAGGGTACTTTATTACTAAATGGAAAGGAAGCTTAGATGTCAATTAATGAAGAAATTGAAACAATTGCTAAAAAAACCAAACCAATCTACCTAATAACAGGAACTAATGATTATTTTGAAAACGAGATTCGAAAACAAATTAAAAAGTTGATTCCTAAAGAAGATCAAATGATGAATTATGCTGAATATGATATGGATAACACTAGTTTGGCGACTGCATTAGATGATGCACTTTCAGTTCCTTTTTTTGGAGATCGTAGAGTAGTAATAATTAAAAATGCAATGTTTTTGACAGGGAGTAACCCGAAAGGGAAGTTAAAACATAATCCTGATGAATTAGTTAGTTATTTAGAGCATGTTCCGGTTGAAACGGTTTTATTTATCTTTGTTCCGGCTGAAAAATTAGATGGTCGAAAGAACGTTGTAAAAAAATTAAAGCAAAAGAGTACATTGTTAGAACTAGAAAGTGTATCTGAACAAGAAATTAGTAAAATTGTGAAAGATAAGGTTGCTAGTAGTGGATATCAGATTGAAACGGATGCATTGAATGAGTTGTTTTCCCGTACTTTGGGTGATTTAGCTTTAATTATTAATGAACTAGATAAAGTGTTTATTTATTGCAAAGATAGCAAGGTAATTGAAAAAGATACAATTGATAAATTAGTTTCTAAGTCGTTAGATCAAAATGTTTTTGGTTTAGTCGATGATGTTGTTTCAGGAAGGGTAACTAAAGCAATTCAATTTTATGGTCAGTTATTGGAACAAAAACAGGAACCGATTCAAATTAATGCTATTTTAGAAAGTCAATTTAGGCTGTTATTGCAAGTTAAGATATTAGCACAACATAGTTACAGTCCATCGATGATGACTAAGGAATTAAAAGTTCATCCCTATAGAATTAAATTAGCCAATCAATCTGCAAAAAAGTTTACGATTGATTACCTGCAGGCTGCTTATTTGGAACTAGTAGAAATTGAGAGCAAACTAAAAAGCAGTACTGACGATCCAGAACTACTTTTTGAAATATTTGCAATTAAATTTAATAATAAAAAAAACTCAGTTTAATAACTGGTTTTTTTTATATTAAAGGTTGTTTTTAATTTTAGCTAAGTGTGACTTCTTACGGTTAGCATTGTTAGTCTTGATAAGACCTTTAGAGTTAGCATGATCAAGAGCTGCAACTGCATCGCGGTATAGTGCATCAAGATCACCTTTACCTTCAACAGCAGCCTTTTCGAAGTTCTTTACGATAGTTCTCATGTGATTCTTGTTAGTAGCGTTACGCTTACGAGAAATTTCGTTAGTTTTCATACGTTCAATAGCTGATTTAATAACTGGCATAATATTTTCACCTCCACATTAGTGAAATAATTCAAATTTCACGATTCAACAGCTTTAATTATACAAAAAACATTATGTAAATGCAATACTAGCTATGTTTGATTGAAATATTTTGTTGATTCATGTATACTAATTAAGTAACTTATTCTTAGTTTTACGATTCACTGACGTAATACTCAGTATAAGCACTAAAAATAGAGAGGTGGAAGCAAAATGGCTTTAACTAAAGAACAAAAAACAGAAATTATCAACAAGTACGCAACTCACGAAGGTGACACAGGTTCTACTGAGGTACAAATCGCAGTATTAACTGCTGACATTAACGAAATTAATGATCACATGAAATCACATAAGAAAGATTTCCATTCACAACGTGGACTTATGAAGAAAATTGGTCACCGTCGTAACTTATTAACATACCTACGTAACAAGGATGTTCAAAGTTACCGTGAATTAATTAAGAGCTTAGGATTACGTCGTTAATCTTAAATATTGAAAAGGGTGAGACTTTTGTCTCACCCTTTTTTAAAACAATTTTTTACATAAATATGTTAAACTGAAAACACAAGTTAATTTTTGAACGAGTCTATAATAATTTTTTAATATTGAGGTATATAAAAATGAAAAATAATATTAAAGTAATCCCATTAGGTGGGGTTCGTGAAGAAGGCAAAGATTTATTTGCCGTTGAAGTAAATGAAACCAGTATATTCATTTTGGATTGTGGATCAAAATTTCCTTTAGACGAAATGCTTGGTGTAGATTATGTAATTCCTGATTTTAGTTATCTATTAGAAAATCAAGATAAAATTGTAGGAGTTTTTCTAACTTCAGGTCATCTTGATTCAATAGGTGGATTATCTTATTTATTGAGTAAGGTTTCTGTACCAGTATTTGGGACTGATTTTTCAATTAAACTTGCTAAAAAACTAGTTAATAAAAACAAAGAGACTAGAAAATTCAATGATTTTCATATTATTAATGATAAAAGTGAAATTGTTTTTGAAGACGGTACCGTTAGCTTCTTTGGGGTAACTCATTCAATTCCAGATGCAGTTGGGGTAGTTATTTCAACTAAGCTAGGAAGTATCGTTTATACAGGTGACTTTAAATTTGACCAAACGGTTCCTGACAACTACAAAACTAATTATGCGGCAATTGCCGAGATTGGGAATAAGAACGTTTTGGCATTACTCTGTGATGCACGAAATGCTGAAGATACTTCTAAAAAATCAGAAGAAAGTAAG
Source organism: Fructilactobacillus vespulae (assembly GCF_047324295.1). Taxonomy (GTDB): domain Bacteria; phylum Bacillota; class Bacilli; order Lactobacillales; family Lactobacillaceae; genus Fructilactobacillus; species Fructilactobacillus vespulae. The sequence goes on from NZ_CP137138.1 coordinate 942,048, forward strand.
ATTCAAGAACAATTGGTTGATACCTTTGATTACCAAAATGGTAGAGTAGTAATCACTTGTTTAGCTGAACACCTACTTCGATTACAAGAAATTATTAATGCAGCATTTGAAACTGGAAGAAAAATTTATTTTGCTAATAATAAGTCTAAAGAAATTGTCGATTTAGCGATTGCTAATGAAAAATTGATTTTACCGGATGACCAATTAATAGTTAAATCAATTGATGAGTTAGAAAAAGTTAACCCTGAAGATTTGATTATTCTACACGTTGGGCAACCAGGAGAGGCAATGCGGTCATTGCAAAAAATGGCTAAGCAATTTGATAAAAATCTAAAAATTGAGGCAGGCGACTTAGTACTATTAGCAACTTCACCACTTAGAGCGATGGATAATGAGTGGTCTAAGACTAGAGATATGGTCTATAAAGTTGATGGCACGGTTACTTCTCTTGATACAGAGCTCAATTTGGCAAGCGATGCTAATAGAAGCGACATCCAAATGATGATAAGTTTAACCAATCCTAAATACTTAATCCCTGTCCAAGGGGAATATCGCCAATTACAAGCTGAATGTGATGCTGCATTAGCAATGGGATTCCTAAACGATAACATTGTTATTCCTGCTAAAGGTGATGTTCTACAATTTGACGCTGACAATTTGATGAAAGCACAGGCTGTTTCTGCATCAGATACAATGATTGATGGAATTGGGGTAGGTGACATCGGTAATATTGTGTTAAGAGATAGAAGCGTTTTATCTCAAGATGGTGTATTTATTGCTGTGGTTACCATTAACCGTAAGAAAAAAGAAGTTGTTGAACAGCCTAAGGTTACTTCTCGTGGATTTGTTTATGCACAGTCTCACAGAGCCTTGCTAAATGAAGCGTCTGATTTAGTAGAGACAACTGTTCAAAGTAATTTAGATAATAAAGATTTTGACTGGGGACATTTAAAACAAGATGTTCGGGAAAAATTAAGTTCATTCTTGTATAAAAAAACCGATCGTAGACCAGTTATTTTACCCGTGATTATGGAAGTTAACCAACATCATCGTCGTGTTAAAGGTAATAAGAAGAAAAAATAAAGACTGAGAATTGAGTGAAATTACTCAATTCTTTTTGTTTAAAAAGATTGTGGGAGAAAATGATTATGGAAGATTTTAATAATCAAATTAATGAAGCTCAGACAGAATATGAAAATGGAAACTATTCTAGAGCAACCGATCTATTGTTAGATTTATACGACCAAAGTGATGATTTTAAAATAAATCAGTTGTTAGGAAAAACATTATTTGCAAATCAACAATTTGTTTCGGCGGTAAAATTAGTTGATGACAATTTTTCGAACTTTATTAAAAATGATCCAGAATTACTATGTAAAATATTTTTAAAAAATCAACGTTACATTGAGTTACGGATCATAATTAATGGGTTAGCAGAAAAAGAAAAAACTAATTGGCTAAAGTTAGTAGAACAGTCAGAACAAGATCATTTAAATTTGGAACCAAATACGGTAGCAAATTTAACGAAGGAATTTTCACATCTAGGTGCTTTTGCAGCAGAAAAACAACAAGAAATTATTAATGATGCCGAAACGTTGCCCTTTGAAAATTACTTAGTAGGGGCTCGCTTAAGCGTTACTGATGCAGATGTTAATCCAATTTGGCGGACGCAGCTTTTGAATAACTTGATGCGCTTGGATGCTGATATGGAAATTAAATTTTTATGGATAGACAATCAAATGTATCAAGTTAATCCAGTGAAATTGATAGATGTTGAAAAAAGTAATGCTTATCGAGAAATGATTAAATATATCGATAGTGGAATTGGTCAAGAGGATCCAATTAAATCTAACCAGATTAAAATGGTAACAATGGTTAATTTACAATTAATTTATCCATTTATTGACGAAATAATTGCCAATCCAGTTGATTGGGTTAAAGTAATTGAAATGAATTTATTTGGAATGCAACCCGAGAATGTTGACGATTTTACAGAAATAAATCAATGGTTTAAAAGGGTGCAAAAGATTATGGATTCGTTAATTAGTAAATAAATTGGTTTCTAACTGTTTACAAATGATTAAGCAATATATATAATATGGTAGTGAATTCTTTGAGAGAATCTACTTTATTTTTTTAGTAATTATAGTATAATTATCTATAAAGATACTTTGGGTTCCTCCAAAGGACGTCTTACGAAAACAATTAGGAGGGTTTCATAATGGCAAAAGAACATTACGACAGAACAAAACCCCACGTTAATATTGGTACTATTGGCCATATTGACCACGGGAAAACTACTTTAACTGCAGCAATTTCAAAGGTCTTATCAGAAAAAGGTTTGGCTCAACTTGAAGATTTCTCACAAATCGATGCTGCTCCAGAAGAAAAAGAACGTGGTATTACTATTAATACTGCCCACATCGAATACTCAACTGAAAAGCGTCACTACGCTCATATCGATGCCCCTGGACACGCCGATTATGTTAAAAACATGATCACTGGTGCTGCTCAAATGGATGGTGCTATCTTAGTTGTTGCCGCAACTGATGGTCCTATGCCACAAACACGTGAACACATCTTATTAGCTAAACAAGTTGGTGTTGAATACATCATTGTTTTCCTTAACAAGACTGACATGGTTGATGACGAAGAACTTATCGACTTAGTTGAAATGGAAGTTCGTGATTTATTATCAGAATACGGTTACGATGGTGACAACACACCAGTTATCCGTGGTTCAGCTCTTAAAGCCCTTGAAGGTGACAAAGATGCCGAAGACCAAATCATGAAGTTAATGGATACTGTTGATGAATACATTCCAACTCCAGAACGTGATGAAAGCAAACCATTCATGATGCCAGTTGAAGATGTATTTACTATCACTGGTCGTGGTACTGTTGCTTCAGGTCGTATCGAACGTGGAGTTATCAAAGTCGGTGACGAAGTTGAAATCGTAGGTCTTGTTGAAGACATCTTGAAGACAACTGTTACTGGTATTGAAATGTTCAGAAAAACACTTGACGAAGGTCAAGCCGGTGATAACATTGGTGCCTTACTTCGTGGTGTTAACCGTGAACAAGTTGTTCGTGGACAAGTGCTTGCTGCACCTGGTTCAGTTAAAACTCATGAAAAATTCTCAGCCGAAGTTTATATCATGACAAAAGAAGAAGGTGGACGTCATACTCCATTCTTCTCAAACTACCGTCCTCAATTCTACTTCCACACTACTGATGTTACTGGTGTGATTGAATTGAACAAGGGTACTGAAATGGTTATGCCTGGTGATAACACAACATTCCACGTTGAGTTAACTAAACCAGTTGCCATTGAAAAGGGTACTAAATTCACTATTCGTGAAGGTGGTCACACTGTTGGTGCCGGTACTGTTACTGATATCAACGATTAATATTTTCAAACAAAAAGATTGCAGATTATTCTGTGATCTTTTTTTGTTTACTGCTAAATGTTTACATTTCAATGTGCATAAGTTAAAATGATAAGCGTATATTAATTACTTGAAAAAGTTTCTATTTTTCATGTTGGAGGAATTTAAATGACAGATTGGGTAAAAAAAGATTTAAACAATGGTGAATTAAAATTCGAAATTAGCCTTGATAAAATCAAAGAAGGTTTAGATAAAGCTTTCAACAAAAACAAAAAAAGCATTAAAGTACCTGGCTTCCGTAAAGGAAAAGTTTCACGTCAAGTATTTAACCAAATGTACGGTGAAGAAGCATTATACCAAGATGCTTTAAATATTTTACTTCCAGAAGCATATGCCGCTGCAATTGCTGAAGCAGGTATTGATCCAGTTGGTCAACCAAACATTAACGTTGACTCAATGGAAAAAGGTCAACCATGGGTTTTAAAAGCTGATGTTTCAGTTAAACCTGCAGTTGAACTTGGTGAATACAAAGGTGTTTCTGTTCCAAAACAAAACACTCGAGTATACAAAAAAGATGTTGACGCTAAATTAGATTCAATGCGTAAATCACAAGCTGAATTAGTATTAGTTGATCGTGAAGCCAAAGATGGTGATACTGTAATCATCGACTTCGACGGTTCAATTGATGGTACTCATTTTGATGGTGGTAAGGCAACTAACTACTCATTAGAACTTGGTTCAGGTTCATTTATCCCTGGCTTTGAAGATCAACTTGTTGGTCACAAAGCTGGTGACGATGTTGAAGTTAAGGTAACTTTCCCTGAAGAATACCAACAAAAAGATTTAGCTGGTAAAGAAGCTTTATTTGAAACTAAACTTCATGAAGTTAAGGAAAAACAATTACCAAAACTTGATGACGAATTCGCTAAAGATGTTGACGAAAACGTTGATACTTTAGATGAATTAAAAGACAAAGTTAAGAATGATTTAAAAGAACAAAAAGAAGCAAGTGCTCACGACACCATCGAAAACGATGCAGTTAGTGCCAGTGTAGACAATGCTACAGTTAAAGACATTCCTCAAGTAATGCTTGATGAAGATGTTGAACGTCAAATGGACCAATACTTAGCTGGTATCCAACAACAAGGTATTTCAGCTGATATGTACTTCCAAATGACTGGTACAACTAAAGATGATTTAAAGAAACAATTTGTTGAAGGTGCAGAAAAACGTGTTAAAACCACACTTGTTCTTGAAGAAATTGTTAAGGCTGAAAAGATTGAACCATCAGAAGCTGACATCACTGCCGAAGTTGCTAAGCTTGCTAAGCAATACGGTATGAAAGAAGAAGCAGTTCGTGGTGCTTTATCAGATGACATGTTAAAACATGACTTAGGCATTCAAAAAGCTGTAAGTATCATTGTGGACAATGCTAAACAAGTTAGCAAAAGTGCCGCTAAAGATAGCGAAAAATAAGAATTAATGTAAAATAAAAAAGGCCGTTATTTTTGCGGCCTTTTTTGTTTAGAACAAACCTTTTTGAAACAACATTTCTTTATGTTATAGTTTTGTTTGTGTAAAAAGGACAGTTCAAAAATGAGGAGACAAATAAATGTTTGAAGATGAAACAAATAAAACAATCGCATGCTCATTTTGTGGAAAAACTCAAGATCAAGTAAAAAAAATAGTTGCTGGTCCTGGTGTTTATATTTGTAATGAATGTATTGATTTATGTGAACAGATTATGGAGACAGAAATTAAAGATGATTCTGCAAAGCAAGATATTAATGTGCTAACTCCTAAAGAAATCGTTGATAAATTGAATCAATATGTTATTGGACAATCTGAGTCTAAAAAAACACTAGCGGTTGCTGTATATAATCATTATATGAGAATTCAAGAGTTAGCGAAGCAAAGTGCTAATGATAAAGATACAAAAGCTAATGACGATTTTGATGAAACTGAGATTCAAAAAAGTAATATTGCCATGATTGGACCAACTGGTTCTGGTAAAACTTATATTGCTCAAACATTGGCTAAGATAATTAATGTACCATTTGCTATTGCTGATGCTACCACCTTAACTGAAGCTGGTTATGTTGGTGAAGACGTTGAAAATATTTTGTTGAAATTATTACAAAATGCTGATTTTGACGTTGATCGAGCAGAAAAAGGAATCATCTATATTGATGAAATTGATAAAATCGCTAAAAAAAGTGAAAATGTATCAATTACTCGTGATGTATCAGGTGAAGGGGTTCAACAATCCCTTTTAAAAATCTTGGAAGGAACTGTAGCCAATGTTCCGCCTAAGGGTGGTCGGAAAAACCCACAACAAGAATTCATTAAAATTGATACCAAGAATATTTTATTTATTGTTGGGGGAGCTTTCCCTGGAATTGTTGATATCGTTAAAGAAAGACTAGGAAATAAGGTAATTGGGTTTGGATCAGATTCCACTCATGCCCCATTAGTTAATGATGACGATGTAATGCAAGCGGTTATTCCGGAAGATTTGATGAAGTTTGGATTAATTCCTGAATTCATTGGACGGCTACCAATTTTAACGGCTTTGAATAAATTAGATGAAGAAGACCTAATTAAAATCTTAACGGAACCTAAGAATGCGTTAGTTAAGCAATATCAAAAATTATTAAGTCTACAAGGCGTGGGACTCAAATTTGACGGAGACGCTTTAAAAGAAATGGCTACTGAAGCGATTAAACGAAATACAGGTGCTCGTGGGTTACGTTCAATTATTGAAGATACCATGAGAGATGTTATGTATTCATTACCTAGTCGTAAAGACGTTGCAGAGGTAGTAATTACAAAAGATGCAGTTGTTAATCATAACGAACCTAAATTAGTTATGAAGCAAGACGCAAAAACGACGGAATAGAGAATCGGAGGATTAAAATGCACGTTTCTGATGTTGATTTAGTTATGAGTGCGGTTGACCCTAAACAATACCCTAAAACCGGTTATCCAGAAATTGGATTTTTAGGTAGATCGAATGTAGGAAAATCTTCTCTAACTAATGTATTAATTAATCGTCGTGACTATGCGCACACGTCGGGACAACCCGGTAAAACCCAAACTTTGAACTTTTACGAAGTAAACCATGCGCTCTATTTTGTTGATGTTCCAGGTTATGGGTACGCAAAGGTTTCAAAAAAGGAACGCGAAAAATGGGCGAACATGATTGAAACCTACTTAACGCAAAGGGATACTCTAAAGGGCGTTATTAGTTTAATTGATGGTCGCCATGAACCAACCGGGTTTGATTTACAAATGCGTGATTGGTTAGATTATTACCAAATTCCTGTTTTATATGTAGCTACTAAGGTGGATAAAATCGCTAAAAGTAAATTAAAACACCAGGAAAATGTTTTAAGACAAAAACTTGAGTTACGTTCTGATGAAGAATTGGTAATGTTTTCTGCTAAAACTAAAAATGGAAAAGATGCCATTTGGGATTGGATTGAAAGTAAAAGTAAAGCATAAAAAAATCAGCTGTTTCGACAGCTGATTTTGTGTTTATTTTTCCTGATCACGTTTTAAAAAGCGATCACGTTTTTTAGCTTCTGATTTCTTTTCGTCAATTTCTTTTTGACTTTCAAATGAATCAGAATCGGTATTGTTTTTAGGGTTAAATTTAGCAAATTTATTTAACATTTCATCTAAGTCTGCTTGTTTATTAATATGAAGACCCATATAATCACTTCCTTTGCTACATCATAGCAAAAAGTTTTCTAATTGTCATTTAGTTATACAAAGGATAATAAATTCATTATAATTAAATAAGCTATGAATTTGAGAGGAGGGATTAGATGGCATCTGAATTGATTGAACATAAGCTGGAACTGCTTCCCAGTAAACCCGGTGTTTACTTAATGAAGGATAAGAATGAAAAAGTGATTTACGTTGGTAAGTCCAAGAACTTAAAAAATCGAGTTCGTTCTTACTTTAAAAGTAGACAGTACGGTAGGCGGGAAAAATTAGTTGAAAATATTTTTAATTTCGAAACAATTATTACTGAAACTGATAAAGAATCTTTTTTATTAGAAATTACGCTAATCCAAAAATATCGTCCTTATTACAACGTTAGGTTAAAAAATGGAAATGGCGGTTACCCTTATATTAAAATAACTAATGAACGAGATCCTAAAATGGAAGTAACCAGCTATGTGAAAAAAGACGATGCTTACTATTACGGTCCTTATCCTAATATTTATGCAGCTGATGAAACACTTCGATTTTTACAAAAGATGTATCCGTTACGTCGTTGTACTGGATATCAAGGTCGAGCTTGTTTGTATTATCATATGGGTCAGTGTTTAGGAGCATGTTTTAAAGAGGTTCCTAAAGCAGTCTATGATCAGCAAATCAAAAAAATTAAATCATTCTTAAATGGAAATGTTAATGATGCTAAACAGTTAATAAAAAAAAGAATGCAAGATGCTTCGGAAAATTTGGAATTTGAACGGGCAGCTGAATTACGAGATCAACTAAATTATATTCAAGCAACAGTTGAAAAGCAGAAAATAATTTCTCACGATTATACGCAACGTGATATTTTTAATTTTTATGCAGATAAGGGCTGGCTATCAATTCAAGTGTTTTATATTCGTCAAGCCCGGTTAATGAAGAGAACTAAGCGACTATTTCCAATTCTTAGTACACCAGAAGAGGAAATGACTAACTTTATTGTTCAACTTTATCAACAAGAAGGGCAATTAAAACCACGAGAGATTATTGTACCTAAGGGAATTGATACTGAAGTGGTTACAGAGATAACCAAAATTCCGTCGAGAACGCCTGTTAGAGGCCAAAAGCGAGCATTGCTTAAAATGGCCCATGAAAATGCTAAGTATACCTTAGACGAGAAATTTAGGCTGATAGAGATGAATAGAAGAAAGACCACTGGTGCAATGGCTGAATTAGCGAAAGCACTGGGCCTTTCTGAAATCAATCGAATTGAGGCTTTTGATCATTCGCATATTGATGGAGCGGATTTAGTTTCTGCGATGGTTTCTTTTGAAGATGGAAAACCCAATAAAAAGAATTATCGTAAATACAAATTAAGAACGGTGGACCATGCTGATGAAACTGCTAGTACCAAGGAAGTTATTAGAAGAAGATATACTAGACTTTTAAAAGAACACGCCTCTTTTCCCGATTTGATATTAATGGATGGTGGCGAGATTCAAATGAATGCGGTCAAAGATGTGTTGGAAAATGAATTAGATTTAGATATTGCAGTAGCTGGAATGGTTAAAAATGATAAGCATAAGACTGCAGACTTATTATTTGGTGATGATGATCATCACGTTTTTCTAGATCCTAAAAGCCAAGCATTTTATTTAGTTCAAAGGGTTCAAGATGAAGTGCATCGATTTGCAATCACATTTCATCATGAACTTCATAGTAAAAATTCAATGACTTCACGGTTAGACAGTATTAAGGGGATTGGTCCTAAAACAAGAAATAAATTATTGAGGAATTTTGGTTCAATGAAAAACATTGAAGAAGCAAGCGTTGAGGAACTACAGAAATTAGGAATCTCTAAAACGGTTGCTCAGACGATAAAATATACGTTTCAAAATTCTAAGCCTAAAGCACAGATGAGAAAAATGTAAAAGAACGGAGAAAATATGTTTGTTGATCAAGTAAAATTTAATGTTAAAGCCGGTAAAGGTGGAGACGGAATGGTCGGATTTCGGCGGGAAAAGTTTGTTCCTAATGGTGGACCAGCTGGTGGAGATGGTGGTCGCGGTGGTGACGTTGTTTTCATCGTTGATACAGGAATGAGCACGTTAATGGACTTTAAATATAAAAAATTATTTAAAGCTAAAAATGGTGGTAACGGAGCCAATAAAAGAATGACTGGTGCCAGTGCTGAGGATTTGATTATTAAAGTCCCAGAAGGAACGACTATTTTTGATGAGGCAACCGGGAAAGTGATTGCCGATTTAACTAAAGCAGGCGACGAAGCAGTGATTGCCAAAGGTGGTCGCGGTGGTCGTGGAAATACCCATTTTGCAACTGCGAAAAATTCAGCGCCAGAAATCGCTGAAAATGGTGAACCAGGTGAAGAATTAGAAGTTAGTTTACAACTGCGTTTATTGGCAGACGTTGGTCTAGTAGCACTACCATCTGCTGGGAAATCAACTTTATTGAGTACGATTACGAACTCAAAGCCTAAGATTGCTCAATACCACTTCACCACGTTAGTTCCTAACCTAGGAATTGTCAGAAATGAAGATGGTAATGACTTTGTAATTGCTGATTTACCAGGTTTAATTGAAGGAGCATCACAAGGGGTAGGTTTAGGATTTGAATTCTTACGTCATATTCAAAGAACGAGAGTAATTCTTCACTTAGTTGATATGAGTGGAGTTGAAGGTCGAGATCCTTACGATGATTACGTAAAAATCAACGATGAACTTAGAAACTTTGATGAAACTTTATTGAAACGTCCCCAAATTATTGTTGCTACTAAGATGGATATGCCTGATTCTGAGGAAAACTTAAAAGTATTTAAGCAAGAATTAGAAGATCATGGCGAAACGGATGTAAAGATTGATTCAATTTCATCGATTACTCATCAAGGTTTAAAGACGTTAATCAGTGATACTGGTGATTTATTAGCTAAAACGCCTAAATTCTCGTTTATTGATAGTGATGAAAATCAAGATGAAGATGGAGTGCTTTATAAGGCAGAAGAAACTGAAAAACCATTTGAAATTCATCGAGATGAGTATGGGGTTTGGATGTTAACGGGTAAGAAAATCGAAAAATTATTCTTAATGACCAATACTGATCACAGTCAGAGTATGATGCGTTTCTCTCGTCAACTTCGTGGAATGGGTGTAGATGATGCCCTTCGAGAAGCGGGAGCACAAGATGGAGATCTAGTTGGAATCTTAGACTTTACCTTCACTTATATGAATTAAAAAAAATACTAAATATCAACGTTAGACTTTCGTTGATATTTAGTATTTTTAATTTTATTAACTTATCCAAAAATGATTTGTTGATTATTTAAACGATAACCAAATAAGGTGATTGAATTAATGGATCCGACCGACAGTTGAAGTTCGGGATTTATATTTTTGGTTTTTTCGTTAAATTCACTTAAAGTAAGCGGTTGAATGTTTTTATCAGAACTAAAAATCAAACGATTATTGCTAATTTTAATTTGGGTCAGGGGCTGAGGTTGATTGTCATAGGTAAAGTAGAGAACTCGACTTTTATCCAAATCTTGACTTGATCTTTTAAATTCAAATAGTTTAATAATAATCACCTTATTTTCTAAATTTAGCTATCTCATTATGCTACAATAAACTATACAATATTATTATGATGAACGAAATTAGTTTCTTAGAAGGAACGGTAAAAGTATGCAATTAGAATTTTTTGGAACGGGAGCAGGGGTTCCCGGGAAATTTAGAAACGTCTCTAGTGTCGCCCTACGTTTGTTAGATGAATCAAATGAAGTTTGGTTGTTTGATTGTGGTGAAGGTACGCAACAACAAATGTTACGTTCCACGCTTAAGCCCCGTAAAATTGATAAAATTTTCATTACTCATTTACACGGAGACCACATTTTTGGGTTACCAGGATTACTTTCTAGTCGCTCATTTCAAGGTGGGGATGAACCGTTAGTAATTTATGGGCCCAAGGGAATTAAAGATTTTGTACAAATTTCCCTTCGAGTTTCACAAACTAAATTATCTTACAAAATTAAGTTTATAGAATTAACCGAAGAAGGAATTATCGTTGATGAACCCAAATTTTACGTTATGGCTGCTAAGTTACAACATAAAATTGAATGTTGGGGATATCGAGTTATTGAAAAAGATCATCCTGGTGAATTGATGGTTGATAAACTGAGAGCTGATGAAATTCCAGCTGGTCCAGTTTACGGGAAATTAAAAAATGGACAAGTGGTTACTTTGCCAGATGGAAGAACTATTGATGGTAAAAATTACATTGGTAAGGCTCAAATGGGAAGAATCGTAACTATTCTAGGCGATACCCGAAATACTCCTAATATTAAGAAGTTATCACAGGGTGCAGATATTGTGGTGCATGAAAGTACTTTTGGTAAGGGAGAATCCAAACTAGCAAGAAGTTACTATCATTCTACCAATATAGAGGCGGCTAAGATGGCTAAAACATCTTCCGTTAGTCGTTTGTTATTAACTCATATTTCAGCTCGTTACACGGCTAAAATGGCAAGAGAATTACAAGATCAAGCCCAAGAAATATTTGCTAATACCAAGGTAGTTAAGGATTTTGATTTTATTGATGTACCGTTTAATAAGCACGAAGAAGCTTAAAATTACGTTTGAAAGAAGGTTTAACATTGTTCTCTTCTAAATATGATTGGGAAATTCGACCAAATAAAGCTAGTTCAGAACAAATTAAATCATTAGCTTCAGATTTAGGAATTAGTCAGTTAGTAGCACAATTATTAATAAATCGAGGATTTCAGGATCCGGATGAGATTAAACATTTTTTGAGTCCCGATACTTCTGATTTAAATGATCCATTTTTATTTAATGACATGGATAAAGCCATTGAAAGAATTGAAAGTGCCATAGCTGAAAACGAGAAAATTACCATTTATGGAGACTATGATGCTGACGGGATTACTAGTACTTCAATAATTTATGAAACTTTATTAGAGATTGGTGCTAATGTAACTTATTATATTCCCAATCGCTTTAAGGATGGTTATGGTCCTAATGCTGATGTTTATAAACAATTAATTGCAGATGGAACTAAGTTAATCATTACGGTTGATAACGGTGTTTCCGGCTACGATGCAGTTGAGGTTGCAAACCAGTTGGATTGTGATGTAATCATTACTGATCACCATGAGTTGCCGGATAAGTTACCGAATGCCTATGCCATTATTCATGCAGATTTAAGTCCTAATTATCCTTTCAAAGAATTATCTGGAGCTGGAATTGCGTTTAAAGTTGCAACTGCATTATCTGATGAAATTCCACAAGAAAAATTAGATTTAGCTGCAATTGGAACAATTGCGGATTTAGTCTCATTAACGAAAGAAAACCGGGCCTTAGTTCAATTTGGATTAAATGTGATTCATTTGACGGAAAGACCGGGATTGAAGCGGCTAGTCAAAAGAAACCAAGTTAAAATTGAAAATATTGATGAAGAAGACATTGGTTTCAAGATTGCTCCATCATTAAATGCTTTAGGTAGAATGGGAGATGCGAGTCAGGGAGTTGAACTATTAACGACCACTGATGATCAAATTGCTGATGACTTAGCCAAACAGACTGAAAAACAAAATGAAGAACGAAAAACCTTAGTTGCGGATTTAACCGAAAAGGCAACTGAGATAGCAGAATCTCCTGAAAATACAAAACGAAATACTTTAGTTATCAATGGACGCGGATGGCACACTGGTATTTTGGGAATCGTTGCCAGTCGTTTAACTGATAAATTCAATAAACCAACGATTGTTATCGGAGAAGATCCAGAAACCGGGATTGCTAAGGGTTCAGGTAGAAGTATTTCAGGTTTCGATTTATTTCAGGCTTTACATGATAGTACAGACCTAATGGATGCCTTTGGTGGGCATGAAATGGCAATCGGATTAACCATCCAATCTAATAATATTTCGCAATTAGCTGATAATTTAGAACAAGTGGCAACCAGTCAAGATATTGATTGTACTAAGAAGCCCCAATTGAAGCTAGATTATGAAGTTAGCGCGGATGATATAAACAATGATTTGTATGATGACTTGGCTTTGTTAAGTCCATTTGGAACTGACAATGAAAAACCTGCTTTTGCAATAAAACCTAACTTACTAGGTTCAATAACAATAATTGGAAAGACTAAAGAACATTTAAAGTTTGATATTATTGGAAAGAATAGCAAGGTAGGTGCAATCGATTTTGGAGCGGGTCAGGATGCGACAGAAATTAGGGAACTTGATCGCAATCTGAAGGTTGCTGGAACAATTGGTAAAAACGAGTTCAGAGGAAGAACTAATCTACAGGTAATGGTTTCTGATTTAGAAGTTGCTGGATCAGTTATTCTTGATAAAAGGACCAATAATTTAGTTGCACAAATGTTTGAAGAAGACGGGCAATATTTGTTTTTTAATCCCAAGTTAATGGACAAATTATCGAGATATTTAAATGCTAATAGTGAAGCCCAGTTAGCAAGTGACTTTGTAGCTAAAAATGACTATAAGAAGCTGTTTGTGGTGGATTGTCCGCCTAGTTTAATTGATTTGAAAAATGTAATTAAAGAAAGTAACAATTCACAAATTACGTTATACCTTTTCAAACCACATTTAATTAGTAATTATGGTATGCCAAAACGGGAACAATATGCTAAACTATTTAAGTTCATTAAATTTCATAATAATGTTTCTTTGAGAAAACATTTAAAAAGTATTTCTAATGAATTGAAAATAAATCAGAATCTGTTGGTATTTATGATTAAAGTATTTAATGAATTAGGTTTTGTTACTATTAATGATGGTATGATGAATACAGTTGCTAGTCCGCAGAAACAGTCACTTTCAAGTGCAGTGGTTTATCAAAGGCGACTCCAAGAGATTGAGATTGAGAATCAATTAATTAATTTAAACCAAAACGCATTGATTAATTTAATTAACGAAATGCAAGATTAATAACGGAAGGAAATACAAATGGCACTTAATTTAAAAGATTATATTGCTAGTTATCCTGATTTTCCAGAACCAGGGGTATTATTTAGAGATATTTCACCACTTTTAGAAGATGGGGAAGCATATAAACAAGCAACCAATGAAATTGTTGACTATGCCAAAAAACTTAATGTAGACGTGGTGGTTGGACCAGAAGCTCGTGGTTTTATTGTTGGATGTCCAGTTGCTTATGAGTTAGGGATTGGATTTGCACCTGCTCGTAAGAAGGGTAAATTACCCGGTAAGACAGTAAAAGAAACCTATGGACTAGAATATGGTCAGTCAGCTTTATATCTTCATGCTGATACAATCAAGCCCGGACAAAGAGTATTGGTTACTGATGACCTATTAGCAACCGGTGGTACTTTAGCCGCAACCATTAAATTGATTGAAGATTTAGGTGGTAAGGTAGTGGGAACTGCCTTTCTAGTTGAATTAATGGACCTACATGGTCGCGATAAGATTAAGGATTATGATATCCTTAGTTTGACTAAATTTTAAAAAAAACTGCAGAGATGCAGTTTAATTATGGAGAGTTGGCAGAGTGGTAATGCACCGGACTCGAAATCCGGCGAACCGAGTTTTCCTCGGCGCGCAGGTTCAAATCCTGTACTCTCCTTTTTATGCTTTTTTATGATTTATTATGAGTGCTAATGAAATGTAAAATGCCTTTATACCGGCATTTGTAGTTCATTAGCACTTTTTAAAACTCAAATAATTTGGACCGTATTTGGACCTTTTTAAATTTTTTTGCCCAAATTTTGCCCAAATTAGATAGTTATTTTCATAAAAAAAATCCTCAGATGGTTTATAAACCGTCTGGGGATTTTTTAAAATTCTTTCATCGTTAATTTGACAATCCCAATTATTTTTCCAAGTTTATCTTGATTTAAGATAAGTGGGGAATAGTTAGGATTATCTGGGATTAAAATTGTATCTTGATCAGTTTTTTTAACTTTTTTTAAGATAATTGTATTGTCTTGTAACAAAATAGCAGCTATCTTACCATTATTTGCGGAATCCTGCATCTTAATAAGAACTCTAGAACCTTTTTTGATGGTCGGTTCCATACTATCACGTTGGTATTCCATAATGAAAAAGTTATTGCCATTAGCTAATGATGAGGGGACCTTAATATATCTGATAATATTTTCTTTTGCTAAAATATTATTTCTTTCAGTGATTTTATTGATAACTGGTACTTCTGTAAAATCTTTTAAAATAGAGTTGTCACTGGCATCATCTTCTTTTCTTCCTAACCCAGCTAGTTCAAAAATATCTTTTTCAGGTACTCTTAGGGCCTTGGCAATTCTTTGTAAGGTTTTAATTTTGGGTATATTTCGTTCTCCTCTTTCAACCAAAGACCAGTATGATGGTGATATATTTATTCCCTTTTCATCAGTTGATTGGTTTGAAACTTGACGAAGTGAATATGATTTTGATTTTCTGATTTGTTTTATGTTACTTCCAAATGTTAAAGGATCGATTTTCTCCATAGTCATTAACTCCTTAATTAATATAAGTTTAACAAAAAAATAGATACTTTATTGTTTTTAATTGAGATTATTTAAGGAAGCGTTTACAAAAGTTATATGTAAAGTTAAATAATTAAACAATTATTTATTTAAATAAAATTTATTTATATATGGAGAGTGTACCGAACTAAAACTGTTATGTACACAATTAACACTTATTGTTATTTTTCAGGAAACCAAATTTTAATTTCTTTTTCCGCACTTTCAACACTATCAGAACTATGAACTACATTTCTGAGTAGTCCATCTGACCATTCACGGCCTAAATCACCTCTAATTGTTCCAAAAGCGGCTTTTGAAGGGTCAGTGTCACCAGCCATCCGGTGGAATACGTTTACAATTTTAGTTCCAGTTGCGATTATGGCAACAATTGGTCCTTCAGTCATGTATGATTCAATATCTGGGTAGAAAGGTTTATCGACTAAATTAGCATAATGTTTATGTAATTGATCTTTAGTTGCATGGGTAACCTTGAGACTTTCAATTTCATAACCTTTAAGTTCAATTCTGGTAATTACTTCACCAATGTGCCCTAAGTTAACGCCGTCTGGTTTAATTAAAATTAAAATACGTTCAGAATTCATAATTTATACTCCCTTATTATTCATTTATATTCATATTATATAATTTTTCCGAAGTAGTTAGCCAAAAAATTTATAAAAGACAAAAAAGCATCCCGTAATGAATGCTTTTTTGATCGGTAATTAAATAAATGATTTTAAATATTTATGACACTCATTTTGTAAATTAGAAGGAATCGCAAAATAGTTCATAAAATTAAGATAATTGATGTTTTCTTTTTCATCAATTAATTCTAAATAGTAGGGGATTAACATTTTAATGCTATTACAATTAGCTTGATATTCAAAGTTGAATCGACCTCGTAACCGCATGTTTTGCGCGTCATGATTGTTACACATTAGTAAATGACTGATTTCGTGACAAATTATAAAAGGAATTTGTCTTTGATTATGCCAATTCATATTAATTACAATTGCTTGATGAAAGGTACTAGCAATAGATGGGGTATCTGAATCAAGTGTATTGATTAGTTTGATTTCAAAATTATGTTTTTTTCCATAATCCAACAAATCATTTATTATCGTCCTCATTGTCGTTAATTCCCTTTAGGACCTCAAAAATAATTTTTAATTGATCTGGTTTTACGTCTTTTCCTTGATATTTAAAAGTTAAATTATTGTTGGCCAGATCAATAGTTTCTATATTATCCTGAGGGTTTTTATAGATATCAGATAGTTCAGAAATAGGAACATCTAAAACCTTTGCAATCTTGTCTAATGTTTCTTTTCTAGGTTCAATACCTTGATTATAACGATAAATAGCATTGCTACTTAGCCCAATTGCTTGGGCAATTTCAGTTAGTGAAATATCTTTTTCTTTAGCGATTCTTTTTATATTTTCATAAGTTGTCATTGAGTAATCCACCAGTCGAGAACACTTAAAGTGTAATAGTTTGACTATTTTACACTTTGAGTATAATATTAATCTTATAAGATGTTTATAGAACTAGTACTTGCTTTATTTAATTTATTAAATAAGGCAGTTTTTTTAATATTCTAGTAATTAATAACAATAAACGTTCTGTTATAGACTGTCAATAAATTAATCAATAAATTACAGGAAAAGGTGAGCTAATGTTAGAAGAATCAGCTAGAGAAAAAATTGAACTATTAACTGATGAAATCATCATTAAGTTAAGAAGGAAGCACATGAGTCAGGTTGAATTAGGGAAAATGATCGATGAAAGTCCCGTTCAATTAAACCGTGCTATTCATGGAGATATGACACCTAAATCTGTAAAAATTAGAAAGAAAATTTATAAAGTTTTAGATATGTAGTCAAATACGAAAAAAAGTTCAATTTCTATTATGAAATTGAACTTTTTTTTATTATTGTTTGATGCTGAACTCTTCAGTTCCTAAATTAGTTCCATCAAGTGTTGAAGTAGTAGCAGCAGTAATATTATTGTTGCTAATTCCTTCACTAGCATTAATTTTGATTGAGTCATTTGCATTATCCAAGGCATAGACAACTGAACTTTCAATTGAATCACCTTTAGCTAAGTTTTCATTGGGGTTAGAAGGCAATCTGTCATCACTAAAATCGGTAGTTTTCAATTCTTTATTACCTTGTGAAACTTTAAAAGTTGAATTCCAAGCGTTTAGCGGTGTCAAAATGTTGGTTGATTCATTGGTAACTTTGTATTGAAAGGCAATGAGAGTTTGATCTGAATCACCTTGTTGAATGGTTTTAACTCCCTTGATTTTAATTGTTTTATCATTTAACTTAGCAACGTTATTTTTAAATGATGATTTGGCTGGAGCTTTAATTTGCTTAGTTTTTTTGGTGTTATCTTGGTTAGATTTTTTGTAACTTCCATCTAAAGAAGAGCAACTAGCAAGAGTTAAGCAACTTGCGATGGTTAGGGTTCCAATTAAAAATTTCTTCAAAATAAAAATCTCCTTAAATTTAATTTAAATCCATTGTAACTTAAGTTAGTTATCATTGGTAGGTGATGCTTGCAAAGTACTGAACTTTCTTTCATAATGAGTGTACACATTAAGGATTGTGATATAGAAGTGTGCAAAATCATTTTTTGTAAATTTAGGAGGAGTACCAATGAAAGTTGCTGTAATTGGATCATCACATGGAGGTTTTGAGGCCGTTAGAGGTGTCCTTCATGATTTCCCAGATGCTGAAATAACTTGGTATGAAAAGGGAGATTTTGTTTCATTCCTATCATGTGGAATGGAACTATACCTTCAAGGAATTGTAAAAGACGTTAATTCAGTAAGTTATGCAACAGTTCCAGGTATGGAAGCTGAAGGAGTTAGTGTGAAAATTAACTCAGAAGTTACTAAAATTAACCCCGAAAAGCATACAATCGAAGTGAAAAATGTCAACAATGGAGAAACGGTAGAAGATCAATATGATAAATTAGTTCTATCGATCGGTGCCGTTCCATTTGAATTACCAGTTCCTGGACGTGAATTGGATAATATTTATGCAATGCGTGGACGCGATTGGGCAATCTTACTTAAAAAAGCCGAAATCGATCCAGAAATTAAAAATGTTACTGTAGTTGGTTCAGGATACATTGGTATTGAAGCTGCAGAATCATTTGCAAAAGCTGGTAAACACGTTACTGTTATTGACAATAATCCAACAATTTTAGGTACTTACCTAGATTCTGAATTCACTGACATTTTAGGCAATGAATTAACTAAACAAGGAATGGAATTACGATTATCACAATCAGTTAAAGAATACGTTGGAAATGCTGATAATAAAATTACCGATGTGATTACTACTAAAGGTGATAAGTATCCAGCTGATTTAGTAATTGAAACCGCTGGTATTAGACCAAATACTGCTTGGGTAAAAGATGTAGTTGACGTAGATGATCACGGCTTTATCGTTACCGATGAATACCAAGAAACTAGTCAACCTGATATTTTTGCAGTTGGTGATGCAACTAAGATTGAATTTGCACCAACTGGTAAAAAACAAGTAATTGCTTTAGCATCTAATGCTCGTCGTCAAGGACGTTCAGCAGCATATAACCTTATGGAAAAGAGACGTAAAACTACTGCAGTCTCAGGATCTTCAGCATTACATGTTTATGATTACAAGTTTGCCTCAACTGGGGTAAAAGATGTCACTGCTGATCAATTAGGTGTAGACGTTAAATCTGTATTAGTAAAAGATACTAAAGTCCCAGCCTTTGTACCCGAACCAAGAAATGCTGATGTGTACTTTAAGTTAACTTTTGATGCTAAAACTAGAGAAGTAAAGGGTGCACAAATTATGTCAGTTCAAGATGTAACTGCCAATATTAATGCTATTTCTCTTGCAATTCAACAACACATGACAGTTGATGAATTAGCCTACGCTGATTTCTTCTTCCAACCCGGATTTGATCGCCCATGGAACATCATGAACATTGCTGCTCAAAAAGCACAAGATGAACTAGATAAATAATCAAAAGAACTTCAAGTTTATTCTTGAAGTTTTTTTTGATTACTATTAAACTTAGGTTTAACTAAAAAGTAAGACTCATTGTTCATGTGAGGATTTAGGGAGATTAAAATGCCAAAGTTAAACGAGAGATTACAGGATACTTTTAACCACACGCTTTTACAAATTAAGCCATCTAGAATTCGTTCATTTGTTTCTAAAATTAATGGAATTGATGGTTTAATTAGTTTAAATGTTGGAGAACCCGGGTTTAATACCCCTGAACATATCAAAGAAGCGGCAATTAAGAGTATTGCCGAAGATAAGTCACATTATTCACCACAACCAGGTTGGTTGGAATTAAGACAATCAATTAGTCGTTATGTTGAAAAGAAAACGGGAGTTTCTTATGACCCAGAAACTGAAGTTGTCGTAACTGATGGGGCAACTGAGGCACTTGCAAGTACCTTTATTGCAGTTGTTAATGAAGGCGACAAGGTGATTGTTCCAATGCCTGGATATCCAGCTTATTCTGCTGATATTGAAATGGCTCGTGGAGTAGTGGTGCCGGTTGATACTTCTGCAGATAAGTTTAAATTAACTCCTGTTAAGTTAGAAGAAACATTAAAAAACGACCCTGAAATTAAAGCAATTATCTTAAATTACCCTACTAATCCAACTGGAGTAGAGTACACTCCAGAAGAAGTTCAAGCACTAACTAAGGTTCTTGATAAATATGGTATTTTAGTAATTTCTGATGAAATTTATGGTGAATTAACTTACGATGTTAAGCATGAATCAGTAGTTAAGTATCTTCCTAATAATTCAATTTTGATTAATGGTGTTTCTAAATCACACGCGATGACGGGATACCGTTTAGGTTATGTGACTGGTCCGGCAGAAATCGTTGCAAACGTTAAAAAAGTTCATGGATTTTTAGTAACTTCACCTTCAAATCCTGCTCAATATGGAGCAATTGAAGCGTTAGATAATGGTTTAGAAGATTCACAACCAATGTTAAATGAATATCGTGAACGAAGAGATTACGTAACTGAAAGCTTGAGCAAAATTGGGTTTGATATTATTAGTCCCGATGGAGCCTTCTATATCTTCGCAAAAATTCCTGCTCAATATTCTGAGTTAACTTCTGAAGAGTTTGCATTAAAACTTGCCAATGATGCTCACGTTGGTGTGACTCCAGGAGATGCTTTTGGGGATAGTGGTCAAGGTTATATTCGAATTTCATATGCAGCTGATATGGATCAAATTATTGAAGCAATGAAACGAATCAAAAAAATGATAGAACAAGATAATTAAGCATTAATAGCTTGAAAAAACTACCAAAATTAGTTTTGGTAGTTTTATTTTGTTATTATAAATTTATGAATAGATTGAAAATAAAAAGCAGGAGTGATTTAATGAACGTCGGAATTGATAAAATTGGTTTTTTTACCCCAAATTATTATGTTGATATGGTTGAATTAGCAAAAGCAAGAAATGAAGACCCTAATAAATATTTAATTGGAATCGGACAAACAGAACAAGCGGTAATTCCTCCCACCCAAGATACAGTAACAATGGCTGCGAATGCAGCATCACAAATCATTAACGATGCTAATCGAAAGAAAATTAGTTTAATTATTTTTGGAACTGAAACGGGAGTGGATAATTCTAAATCTGGGGCAATCTATTTACAGAATTTATTGAAGTTAAAACGAGAAGCACGCGCTTTTGAAATTAAACAAGCATGTTATGGAGCAACTGCAGGAATTCAAATGGCAAAAGATTTTGTAAAAGCTCATCCAGAACAACAAGCACTAGTAATTGGGTCAGATATTGCTAGATATGGAGTAGCAACTCCAGGAGAAGTGACCCAGGGTGGTGGTGCAATTGCAATGACAATTGCTAATGATCCAGACATAATGGAATTGAGTTCAGATAGCAGTGTTTATTCTGATGATATTATGGATTTTTGGCGACCATTAAATAAAACTGAAGCAGTGGTTGATGGACATTATTCTAATGACATTTATCAAGATTTCTTCTATAAAACCATTCATAATTATCTTGATAATCATGATATGACCCTGGCTGAATTTAAGGCCTTAGTATTTCATTTGCCATACACTAAAATGGGATTAAAAGGACTACGAAAAGTATTGCCAGAGGTTTCTGAAACTAAGCAGACAGAATTATTAAAAGAATTTGAAGCTAGTCGTGTTTACAGCAAAAGGGTGGGTAATTTATACACAGGTTCACTATATCTTAGTTTGTTATCGCTATTAGACAATTCATCTGATTTGAAAGCTAATGATAAGGTTGGAATCTTTAGTTATGGTTCAGGTGCTCAAGGTGAATTTTTCGTGGGGACCTTAAAAGAAAACTTCAAAAATGGTGAACGAAAGTTAAGAATTAAGCAGTTGTTAGATGAACGTACTAAATTAAGTGTTTCAGAATATGAAAACATGTTTAACCAGTGGACTAATTTAGATCCAGATAATTTTACTGGTGATGTTATTGATAATTCTGAATTTACGTTTAATGGGATAGTTGATGAAAAACGTCAATATTCTACAAAAAAATTGACAAATAGTTAAAACAATAGTAAATTAAGTTCTAATAATTAATCTTAAAGCCCGTCCAGAGAGACAGCAAGATTTTAGGTACGACTTATTAAAAACTACGTCTATACTAAAAGATTACCGTCGAAGTGGCGGTAATCTTTTTATTTTGAGGAGAATCGGTATGGATAAAAACAAGGATATGGTTCTTGATATTCATGAAAAGCCAAGTGGAATTAAATGGGTTGGACTTTCACTTCAACACATGTTTTCAATGTTTGGAAGTACAGTAATTGTCCCATTACTAGTTGGATTAAGTCCTAGTATTGCTTTATTTGCTTCTGGAATTGGAACCTTGTTACACATTTTAATTACTAAGGGGAAAATTCCAGCTTACATGGGATCAAGTTTTGCTTTCATTACCCCTATGTTGGCATTGATGAAGACTACGGGAATTTCTGGAGTACAACAAGGTGTGATTGCGGTAGGAGTTGTTTATCTAATTGTGGCATTGTTGGTTTGGATGCTTGGAACCAATTGGATTGATAAATTATTACCACCCATTGTTGTTGGACCAATCGTTGTTGTAATTGGTTTATCACTTGCTGGAGCAGCAGCCAAAGATGCAATGATGAAAAATGGAACTTACAATTTAACCTATTTTTTAATTGCAATGGCAACGTTATTCTTAGCAATCTTCTTTAATATGAAACTTAAAGGATTTTTAGGAATGATTCCAGTTCTATTAGCGATTGTTTGTGGTTATTTAATATCAATGGCATGTGGGTTAGTTGATCTTCATGCGATTGCATCAGCACCCTGGTTTAAAGTTCCAGAATTTCAGTTATTAGCAACTGAAAAAGGTTTTCACTTTGAATGGAACGCTATTATTGTTATGGCACCAATTGCCTTTGTTACAATGACTGAACATATGGGACACTTAATGGTTTTAGGTGAATTGACTAACCGTAACTTCTTTAAAGAACCTGGTTTAAACAGAACTTTAGCAGGTGATGGGGCAGCATCTTTAGCAGCCGGAATTCTAGGTGGTCCTGCCGTTACCAGTTATGGTGAAAATATTGGGGTCATGGCAATTACTAAAGTATATAGTGTGTATGTTATTATCGGAGCGGCCATCTTTGCAATGATCTTTTCCTTTGTTAATAAATTGAATGTTTTGATTATGCAGATGCCACTACCAGTTATTGGAGGAATTAGTTTCTTGTTATTTGGAACAATTGCTTCAAGTGGAATTAAAGTCATGGTCGACGATAAAGTTGATATGGGATTAAAACGTAATTTAATGATTGCTTCCGTAATTTTAGTGATTGGGGTAGGAAACGCCTATCTACAATTAGGAGAATTTCAATTTACTGGTGTTGCTTTAGCAACTGTAATTGGAATTGTCTTAAACCAAGTTTTACCAAAAGAAGATTCTAAAAAATAAAATGATTAATTGCATCTGGCCAAAAGGCTGGGTGCTTTTTTTACTTTAACTTTTGTTTAAATTTACAAGGAAAATTCATGGAAAAAAAGTAAGTGTTTCGTTATAATTATGTTTGTATTAAATTTGTACGTTAGGTAGTATTGGTTGATAATTAGCAGAATTGATTTTATCAAAATACTATCGGAAAAGAGGATATAGTATGTGGGACATTGTTATTTCTGCACTTCCTAAATTATTGGAAGCAATGATTAAGTATACAATTCCGCTAACCTTAATTTCATTTTTCTTTGGAATTATAATTGCGGTCTTAGTAGCGTTAGTAAAATTCTTAAATCCAAAAGTAAGCGGAATTGTTTTGGTTTTATGGAAACTTTTAAGAACGATTGCAAACTTATACGTTTGGGCCTTTCGTTCAACACCTTTACTAGTTCAATTATTCATAATTTTCTTTGGACTACCAGCTGCGGGGATTAAATTACCTGCATTTACAGCTGCCGTAATTGGATTTTCATTAAATACGGGAGCTTATGCTTCTGAAACAATTCGTTCTGCTTTATTATCTGTTAGTAAAGATCAGTGGGATGCAGCCTATACTTTAGGATTTAGTGTTCCCCAAACTCTTTGGCGGATAATTATGCCACAAGCATTTAGAATCGTTTTACCACCACTTTCAAATGAATTTATTGGTTTAGTTAAAGATACTTCATTGGCAAGTACAATTACGATTGCTGAAATGTTCCAATTGAGTCAGCAATACGCAGCACAAAACTATGAGCCACTACTAATGTATGTTGAAGTTGCTGCTTTATATGCAGTGTTATGTACAATACTTAATATTCTTCAGAATTATCTAGAAAAGAGATCTTCTAAATACATTAAGGGAGACGAATAAAATGTTAAAGATAAATCAATTAGAAAAGAACTTTGATGAAAAGTTGGTTTTAAATAAAATTACAACTGAATTTCCTAAGGAAAAGACGACGGTGATTGTTGGTCCTTCAGGTTCAGGTAAAACAACCTTATTACGTTCATTAGATTTATTAGTAAAACCTGATTCAGGTGAAATTAATTTTGATGATTTGCAGTTAGACTTCAGTAATCCAATCACCAAGCATGAAGCTAATGAATTAAGAAATAAAACTAGCATGGTTTTTCAAAACTGGAATCTCTTTCCTAATCTTAGTATCTTAGATAATATTACGGTTGCTCCAATTCATGTTCATCATCAAGACAAAGAAGTTGCTGAGAAAAATGCTCATTCACTTTTACAAGAAGTGGGACTAGATGAGTATGCCGGTTCATTTCCTAGCGAGCTTTCGGGTGGTCAACAACAAAGAATTTCAATTTGTCGTGCATTAGCGGTTAAACCAGAATATATTTTACTAGATGAGCCAACTAGTGCATTGGATCCAGAAAGTGAAATTAAAATTTTGGAAATGCTATCTAGAATCTCGAAAGAGGGTCAATCAATGATTATGGTTACCCATAACATGCAATTTGCCAAAGATGCCGCAGATAAAATTATTTTTGTGGAAAATGGTGTAATTGAGTATGATGGACCGAAAGATGATTTTTTCTCCAATCCAACTCCTCGAGTACAAGAGTTCTTACAAGGAATTTCATTGAAATAAAGATAACAAAAGAGGCGTTAACTTTTAAAGTTAACGCCTCTTATTTTTTTATTTTACTTTTTTCTTAGCTGTTTTTGCATCTACAACTTCATTATTGAGATCAGTCCGGACAACTAGTACATCACAGGCAGCATTTCTAGTTACATATTCTGTAACTGAGCCAACTAGTAATCGAGCAACGGCATTTAAACCGGTGGCACCAATCATAATTAAATCAGTGTCTAATTGTTTGGTTAGGTCCCTAGCAACGATGGTTTTAGGGGCCCCATATTC
Organism: Fructilactobacillus vespulae; assembly: GCF_047324295.1. GTDB lineage: Bacteria > Bacillota > Bacilli > Lactobacillales > Lactobacillaceae > Fructilactobacillus > Fructilactobacillus vespulae. The sequence goes on from NZ_CP137138.1 coordinate 967,581, forward strand.
AATTGAGTAATCAACATTATTTAAACCAGCTTCTTGAGCTTCAGAAACGTATTTTTCCAAAGTTTTTTTAACTGATTCAGTTACTTCATTGATAATTGATGAATCAAAACTAGAAATATCTTGAAAAGTTCTAGTATCAATTATATGCACAATGTGAAGATGAGCATCGTTTCTTTTGGCAACGGCAACTGCCTTTTCAAAAGCTAACTCAGCACCGTATGAACCATCAACAGGGACTAAAATGTTTTCATATTCTTGTAACATGATTTCACCTCGTAATTGTATTTACTTAATTGTAGTCTTTTTAAAATAAATTTACTAGTTTTTTAACGATTAATAAATTGAGCTAAAATTGCTTCGGGGACCACACAACAAACACAACCAACAATTAATGTCACTACAATTAAGATGGTATTGTTCAAAAGAGCGGCAAGAATTCCTAAGATACCAACCACTGTAATGATAATGCCACTAATTTTTAGTGTTTTACTTAATGCAGGAATTGATTCGGGTTTAAACATCATGAAATTTTTTTGGGTATGTTTAAGAAAATAAATTCCGTTTGAAAGAAGTAGCAGCGAAAATAATAATACTAAAACTTGAATTGCCATTAGTTTCCATCCTTACCATTTTTTAATAAATTTAATTTCTGATATTGCTTTGAAAATGCTTTTTCTATTTTTCCATTTTCTTTAGGTTGATAATATTTTGCATTTTTAATTTTATCAGGTAAATACTGTTGTCTTACCCAGTCACCAGGAAAATCGTGGGGGAATTTGTAACCTACCACGCCTAGTTTTTCTGCTCCTTGATAATGAGCATCGCGAATTTCCTTGGGAATATCACCATAATTTCCACTTTTAACTTCTGATAGTGCGGCATCAATCGCTGCAATTCCACTGTTAGATTTTGGTGATAAACATAGTTCGATAATGGCATCAGCCAGCGGGATTCTTCCTTCTGGCAATCCTAAACGATCAGCTGCTTGAACAGCCATCACCGTTCTTTGACAAGCACTCGGGTTAGCTAACCCAATATCTTCGTAAGCAATGACCATTAATCTTCTAGTTAATGAATTTAAGTCACCAGATTCAATTAGACGAGCAGCGTAGTGCAAGGCAGCATCGGTATCCGAACCTCTGATTGATTTTTGAAAGGCAGAAATCACGTTATAGTGAGCATCACCATTTTTATCTTGAGTTAGAGCTTTTCTTTGGAGACAAGCTTCAATGTCTTTTAAAGTTACAGTTATAATTCCATTTTCTTCTGGAGTTGATTTAACGCATAGTTCTAAGGCATTTAGGGCACTTCTTAAATCACCATTGGTACTATTGGTTAAAAATTCAAACGCATCGTCATTTAGATTAACGTTATAATTTCCCAGTCCATTTTGTGAATCTGCTAGTGCGCGATTAACTGCAGTTTTAATATCTGAGCTACTTAGCGGATTTACCTGAAAGATTTGTGTTCGAGAGCGAATGGCCGGATTAATATTAATGTATGGATTTTCAGTTGTTGCACCAATTAATATAATTTGGCCACTTTCTAGTAGGGGAAGCAAGAAGTCTTGTTTGGTTTTATCAAGTCGATGAATTTCATCCAGTAATAAGATGACAGTTCCACTCATTTTTGCTTCTTCAGCAACAATTTGTAAATCTTTTTTGGTATCGGTGGCGGCATTTAGGATTCTAAATGCATATTTAGTCGATCCGGCAATTGCACTAGCGATACTAGTTTTTCCGGTTCCAGGTGGTCCATATAAGATCATAGACGAAAGAATTTTTGCTTTAACCATTCGATCGATGATTTTACCAGGTCCGACTAAGTCTTGTTGGCCGACAACTTCACTAATGTTTTTAGGTCGCATGCGGTATGCGAGTGGTTTTTGCATATTTATCCTTCTTTATTACGATTGAATAGTTTTTGCCAAAACGTTAGTTTAGTCTTTGGACTATTAACAGTTTTAGACGTAGTTTCACTAAATTCAATGTTGGTTTCGTTGATTGATTGTTTTGCTGCAACTACAATTGCAAAAGCAGTTGCTGTATTTTGGTAGATTTTATCGGTATTAATGTTAAATTTAGCGTTGTTCGCTGCTGCTGCCTTTAAATAAGGACTTTGTTGGTTAGTGGGTAGGGCACCGTTAATAATTATTTGATAATCTGGATGCATTTGAATAATTTTAATTGTTTGATTAACTGCATCTGAATTAGTAACTTGCGCAAAGGGAATTGCCAAGGCGACTCTTTCACGGAAGGTTCCCAAATATTTTCTTTGTTCATCTGGATTTATTTTAGGTGATTCACCACTCATAGATTGATCGAGACGGTTTTGCACATCTTCTGTCATAGTTAGGCTCCTTTGGTTTAAAGATACTCTAATTGTATCATTAATAAATAAAAAAGCGGTCTCAAGAGAGATCGCTTTTTTAGATACTTAATATTAACGGTTGTAGTATTCAACAACTAATGAAGTATCAATATTTGCATTTAATTCATCTGGTTGTGGAAGTCTAACAAATGAACCTTCAAGCTTTTCAGCATCGAATGATACGAAAGCAGGACGACTTACAACAGCACTAACTGCTTCAGTAATAACGCTCATAGTTTTTGACTTTTCACGAACAGCAATAACTTGACCAGGTTCTACTAAGTATGATGGAATATCAACACGTTTACCATCAACAGTAATGTGACCGTGGTTTACTAATTGTCTAGCTTGGCGACGAGTAGTTGCTAAACCTAGACGGTAAACAACGTTATCTAAACGTTGTTCAAGTTTAATTTCGAAGTTATCACCATGCTTACCTTCACGAATTTTACCAGCTTTTAAGAAAAGTGCGTAAAATTGACGTTCAGTTAAACCATACATGTAACGCATTTTTTGCTTTTCACGTAATTGAACACCGTATTCTGAAATCTTTTGGCGACGACCTTGACCGTGAACACCAGGAGCGTAAGGACGACGTTGTAATTCTTTACCAGTACCTGATAATGAAATACCAAGACGACGAGAAATTCTCCAACTTGGACCTGTATATCTTGACATAAAAAAATCCTCCAATAATATTTTTGGAGTAAAATAACCAATGTACACTTAGTATTCGTGCATGTCTCTCAGAACGTTCACCTCAGCAGCAGGTGGGTTACTAATTAAACTATTCTAAGATAGCAAAGACATGTTGACGAGCTTACCGTGTACCGCTGCATTATTTTACACAAATTCAATTATAACCTTTAAATGGGGATTAAGTCAACCACGTCAACCCGTTTTTAGCGATTCATAATATAATTAGATATTTGTTTATGTTATAATCAATTGTAGTGCACAAGCATAAACCAAATAAAATTAAAGGTGGATAACATGCTAAACTTAATTATCGGAATTCTTGTAATAATTGTGGTTATCTACATTTCAATCGTTATATACCAAAAGGGAATATTAAAAAAAGCGATGGTGATGCAGAACCAAATTAATAAATTTGAAGAGTTAAACTTAGATGACGATTTTAATAAGGTTAAAAAATTAGGGTTGATTGGTGAATCTAAAAAGATGACCGATGAGGCATTCGGTAACTATCAAGATTTACTAAACCAAAGCATTCCTCAAGCACGTCAATTGATTTCTACAATTGAAAAGGGTGTTAAGGGAGTTAATTTTATTAACACTAGAAATAGTGTCGAACAGTTGCAAAGTGACTCAGTAGAAATTGCGACAAAACTTGATGAAATTCAAGATGTTCTCGATAAGGTTAAGCAATTAGCTGCTGAACATCAAAAGGCGGTTTCAAGTTTAGAATTTAGATACCGTAAACTTAGAAAAGTGTTGTTAACTAAGAATGGTGAGTTTGGTCCTGCAATTGATGCATTAGAAGAACAGTTATCAGCAATTGAAGAAACATTTGATGTGTTCTCAAATTTAACTAAGCAGGGTGATCAAAGTAAGGCAGAAAAAGTCTTAGTTGATTTAAATACCTCCACTGAGGAGTTAGAAAAAATAATTAATGAAATTCCTAAACTTTATAAATTGAACAGTAAGCAATTTGTAAATCAAATTGATGAAATTTCAAATGCATATTCTAAAATGAAAAAAGAAGGTTACAACTTCATTGATGATGAGTTTGAGATTTCACTTAAGGAATTACAAAATTCAGTTAATGATAATCTCGAGGGGATTAAAAAACTAGAGATCCCGGTTGTCGATACTGAAGATGAAATAATTAATACTAAAATTAATCGTTTGTACGATGAAATGGAAGTCGAACTAAAGGCCCGCGTGGCAGTTGAAAAGGACATTGAAAAGATTACGATGTTTGTCGAACATGCTACGCACCAAAACACCATTTTGCGAGAAGAGCTTGAAAGATTAAGCCATAATTATTCTCTAGAACATGGAGAAATTAAACAGGCACAAGACTTTGAACAACAAATTGCAGAAATTTCTGAACAACATCAAGCGGACTTAAAAACAATCAGTGATGGTAAAGTAATTTATTCAGAAATTGATTCTCACAATCAGAATTTCAATAGTTACCTGACTTTGATTGAAAAACAACAAATGGAATTAAACGATTCTATCTCAGATTTCAGTAAAGAAGAAAAAATCGCGCATCGTGATCTAAGCAACCTAAGTTCGGAAATGCATATGCTTCAAAGAAAAGTTGAAAACTTGAACCTACCTGGGATTGCTAATGACTATGTTGAATTTTTTGATATGGTTGCTAAAGAGATTAATCAACTTAGTTCAACAATGAACCGGGTTAAAATTAGTATGGATGATGTGCAAAAGCAACTAAGCCAAATTAAGCAAGATCGAGATGCATTGCAGGAAAAAACAGATGATTTAATTGATCAATCTATTTTAGCCGAACAAGTTATGCAATATGCCAATCGCTATGCTAAGACTAAGCCAGAGATTGGTAAGGCATTATTGGAAGCAAAAGATTTGTTTGATAAACAGTACCAATACAACGACAGCCTAGCAGTGATTGCCAATGCAATTGATAGAGTAGAACCAGGAACTTACAAAAAAATTGAAGATCGTTACTATAAAAATAAAGCTAAATAATTAGTGTACGTACCAGGCCAATTTTTTGGCCTGGTTTCGTGTTTAAATTATGAATTGAGGTTAAGAATGATTTATTTTGATAACAGTGCTACGACCAGAGTTAATGATGAGGTTTTAAAAACTTATAATTTGGTCAGCCAAAACTTTTGGGGTAATCCTTCCAGTTTACATGACTTTGGTGAGAAGTCGTATAACTTATTATCGCAATCCAGAAAACAAATTGCGGATTTGCTAGGAGTTAATCCTGCTGAGATATTCTTTACTAGCGGTGGAACCGAAGGAGATAACTGGATTATAAAAGGGACTGCTTTAGCTAAACGAGAATATGGAAAGCATATTATTGTATCTAAAATTGAGCATGCCGCGGTATTGAACTCGGTTGCAGCCCTAGAAGAATTAGGATTTGAAATAACTTACTTACCAGTTGACCAAGAAGGAAGAGTTTCTGTAAAAGACTTGAAGGACGCAATTCGTCCTGATACAATTTTAGTTTCGGTAATGGCAGTTAACAATGAAATTGGAGTTATTCAGCCGTTAGATGAAATTGCTGATTTCTTACAGGATTATCCTAAAGTTCATTTTCATGTCGATGCGGTTCAAGGATTAGGCAAGGGAATTCACGATTTAGTGTTTAATAAAAGGGTGGATTTCATTACTTTTTCTGGTCATAAATTTCATGCTCCTCGGGGAGTTGGCTTTATCTATTCTAGAAATGGTAAAAAGTTAAAGCCTTTCATGGATGGTGGTGGTCAAGAATTTGGTCAACGTAGTGGGACCGAAAACTTACCAGCAATTGCAGCAATGGCAAAGGCAGTTAGAATCTTAAAAGAAAATGAGAGTGCCGCAATTGTTAAAGAACAAGAAATTCGCCAATTTATTGTTGATCACATTGGTAAATTTGAAAAGGTAGAGATGTTTTCTAAACTTAACGATCATTTTGCGCCGCACATCTTGTGTTTTGCAATTTTAGGCGTTAAAGGCGAAACAATTGTTCATGCTTTTGAAAAAGAGGGGATTTATATCTCAACTACTAGTGCATGCTCTTCGAAAAAGGGTGTTACATCTGGTACACTAAATGCAATGGGAGTTCCCCAAGAAGTTGCTAAAAGTGCGGTTCGAATTTCTTTGGGAGACCAAAATAACTTAAAAGAAGCACAGCAGTTTATTGCAGTTTTTGATAAACTGTATGAACAATTCAAAAAATTAAGCTAATTTAATTTAGCTATAGAAAAGAAGTGATGAAAATGAAGTATAGTGAAATAATGGTTCGCTACGGTGAATTATCGACAAAAGGTAAAAACAAGCGTGACTTTATTCGTCAACTAGGGAAAAATGTCCGTGATGTTTTACGATCTTTTGAAGCAGTTGAAGTAAAAGCACAACGTGATCGTCTTCATGTGATTTTAAATGATCAAGATGCTACACCGGTTATGGATGCTTTGGGAAAAGTTTTTGGAATTGAAACTTTTTCTCCAGTTGTTAAGTTGCCAAGTGATGCTCCTTTAGAAGAAGTTCAAAAGACGGCTTTGGAAATGATCAAAGAACAATTTACTCCTGGAAAAACATTTAAAATTAGTACCAAACGTCAAAATAAAGATTATCCATTAAATACTTATGGGGTAGATAATGGAATCGGTGGCTATATTTTAGATAATTTACCTGAAATTGATGTTAAGATGAAGAATCCAGATATTGAGTTACGAGTTGAAGTACGATTGAGTGGTATTTATTTATCTAGTGAGACAATTCAAGGGGCCTTGGGTCTTCCAGTTGGAACCGGTGGACGTGCAACGATGATGCTTTCTGGAGGAATTGATTCTCCAGTAGCAGCTTATCTTGCGATGAAACGTGGAGTTAAAGTGGATATGATTCATTTTTACAGTCCTCCATACACTAGTCCACAAGCTTTAGCTAAAGCAAAAGACTTAGCAGAAAAGCTAACCGCTTTTGGTGGTACAATCGACTTCATTGAGGTTCCTTTTACTAAGGTTCAAGAAGATGTTAAAGAAAAAGTACCTGAAGGTTATTTAATGACTATTCAGAGACGGATGATGCTACGTTTAGCAGCTGCAATCACATTAGATCGTAGTTGTAACGGAGTGTTTACTGGTGAATCACTAGGTCAAGTGGCATCACAAACGATTGAAAGTATGCGAGTAATTAATGAAGTAACTTCTGTTCCGGTTTTAAGACCATTATTATCATTTGATAAAACAGAAATTATCAAAATAGCTCGAGATATTGATACCTATGATCTATCAATCATGCCATTTGAAGATTGTTGTACAATATTCACGCCACCATCACCGAAAACCAAACCTGATTTAGAAAAAACAATTAAGTTTGAAAAACGAATTGATGTTGATGCTTTGATGGAAGAATCTTTAGCTGATGTTAAAGTAACCAAAATTAGAGTTGGTGATGATTACTTAAATGCCGAAAAAGATGTCTTTGCAGAATTACTTTAAGAAGCATTCTGTTTGACGAAATTTGGATTATTGAGTATTATTATTTGTAAATATAAATGCATTGAGCAAGAGGGCTAATGATTTAACTTCAAAGCGAGAGAATTAATAGTGAGAGATTCTTAAGTGATGATTTAGTTGTAGCTTGTGAGCAGATTTAGTGAATTTTAGTAACTAAATTCGGGTACGACCGTTATCGAGATTAAGTTGGGATTAGAAATAATCCAATTTAGGTGGTACCGCGAGCATTCGTCCTATTTAGAGGATGAATGCTTTTTTTATAGAAAAAATGAGGTGAAGATATGTCAAAAGAAATTGAAATGTCAACTAAGTTTAATCCAAACGAAGTTGAAGCAGGAATGTATCAAAAATGGTTGGATGCCGATGCTTTTAAAGCTAGTGGCGACCAAAAAGCAAAACCATATTCAATCGTTTTGCCACCACCAAATGTTACTGGTAAGTTGCATTTAGGTCATGCTTGGAATACCACTCTTCAAGATATGTTAATCAGACAAAAACGGATGGAAGGTTACGATACTCTTTGGCTTCCCGGAATGGATCATGCTGGAATTGCTACACAAGCAAAAGTGGAAGCAATGTTACAAAAAAAGGGAATTTCTCGCTATGATCTTGGCCGGGAAAAATTCATTGACCAAGTTTGGGAATGGAAAGATGAATTTGCTGATACAATTCACCAACAATGGGCTAAGTTAGGACTTTCCTTAGACTACAGTCGTGAAACTTTTACTCTAGATAAAAACGTTTCTAAGGCTGTCCGCAAGGTTTTTGTTGATTTATATAATCAAGGTTTGATTTACCGGGCCAAATATATTATTAACTGGGATCCACAAGCAAGAACTGCTTTATCTGATATCGAAGTTGAGCATAAAGATGATCAAGGGGCCTTTTATCACGTTAAGTATCCATTTGCTGATGGAACCACTTTTAATGGCAAAGATTACATTGAAATTGCAACAACTCGACCTGAAACCATGTTTGGTGATGTTGCTATTGCCGTTAACCCAAATGATGATCGTTATAAAGATTTAGTGGGTAAAGAAGTTGTAGTTCCTCTAGTTAATCGTAAGGTTCCTATCATTACGGATCATTACGTAGACATCGAATTTGGAACTGGAATGGTTAAAATTACTCCAGCTCATGATCCAAATGACTTTAAAGTTGGAAAGCGTCACGATTTAGCAGAAATCAATACGATAAATGAAGATGCATCAATGAACGAAAATGCTGGTAAGTATGAGGGATTGGATCGATTTGATGCTAGAAAAGCAATGGTTAAAGATATCGAAGACCAGGGCTTAATGCTTCGTGTTGACCCAATCGTCCATGCGGTTGGTCATTCAGAAAGAACGGGAGTGCAAGTTGAATCTCGTTTATCTACACAATGGTTTGTTAAAATGAAACCATTGGCAGAAAAGGCAATGGAAAACCAAGATACTGATGACGCCGTTAACTTTGTTCCTAAGCGTTATGAACATACGTTTAATCAATGGATGGAAGAAATTCATGATTGGTGTATTTCAAGACAACTATGGTGGGGACACCAAATTCCAGCTTGGTACAACAAAGAAACTGGTGAAATGTACGTTGGCGAAGATGCGCCTAAAGATCCAGAAAACTGGGAACAAGATCAAGACGTTTTAGATACTTGGTTCTCATCTGGTCTTTGGCCATTTACTACAATGGGTTGGCCAAATACTGAAGAGGGAGATTTTGCTAGATACTTCCCAACTTCAACTTTGGTTACCGGAGATGATTTAGTATTCTTCTGGATTTCTCGAATGATTTTCCAAAGTCTTCACTTTACTGGTCGTCGTCCATTTAAAGATGTTCTGCTTCATGGATTAATTCGTGATGAACAAGGCCGTAAAATGAGTAAATCATTGGGTAACGGAATTGATCCAATGGATGTAATTGATAAGTACGGTGCTGATGCTCTTCGTTGGTCACTTTCAACCGGAACTACACCAGGTCAAGATGAACGTTTTAGTTATGATAAAGTAGATTCTGCCTGGAAATTTGTCAACAAGATCTGGAATGCCAGTCGTTATGTAATCATGAACTTAGGTGATATTTCTGCACCGGAAAAACCAAATGTAGCTGATCTTAATTTGTCAGATAAATGGATTCTTTCACGTTTAAATAAAACGATTGAAAGAGTTAAAGACAATTATGATAAGTACAACTTTGGGGAAGCTAACCGGGCTATGTATGACTTCATCTGGAATGATTTTTGTGATTGGTATATTGAAATGAGTAAGGAAATTCTTACTGGTGACAATGAAGAAGCTAAACAAAAAACTAGAAATGTGTTGGCGTATGTTCTTGACCAAATTTTACGTTTGCTTCACCCAGTTATGCCATTTGTAACTGAAAAAATTTGGTTATCAATGCCTCATAACGGTGATTCATTAGTTACTGCAGCCTATCCTGAAGTACAACCAGAATTCACTAATGCTGATGCTGAATCCAATATGAGTCATTTAATTGAAGTAATTAAGGCAGTTAGAAACATTCGGGCAGAAGCCAATGCGCCACTTGGTAACCCGGTTGATATTCTAATTAAAACAAAAGATAACGGATTAAAAGCAGTGCTTGAAAATAATCGTGAATACATTGATCGCTTTGGACATCCAGATAAGCTCGAAATTGGTACTGATATTGACGTGCCAGACTTAGCAATGACTTCTGTGATTACAGATGCTGAAATTAGTATTCCATTGGCAGAATTGATCGATTTAAACGATGAAATTGCCAGATTAGAAAAAGAAGTTAAGCGCTTTGAATCTGAGGTTGAACGTGCTAAACGCAAGCTTTCAAACAAGAAGTTTGTTGATAATGCACCCGAAAAAATTGTTGCAGAAGAAAAGACTAAACAACAAGATAACGAAAATAAACTTAAATCTGCTGAGCAAAGATTGGCAGAAGTTAAAAAAGCTGCAAATTAATAAAAACAAGTCCGGCAATTTGCTGGACTTGTTTTTGTAAGGAGAAAAAAATGATTAATGGCTATCAGGCGGCGCTAAATTATATTCATTCTCGACCTCGAATAAAAAAAGAAACCACGCAAAAAAGAATTCAATTTTTATTGGAAAAACTAGATAACCCCCAAAGGCAGGTAAAATCGATTCATGTGGTGGGTACTAATGGAAAAGGTTCAGTGGTAGCTTATTTACAAAAGTTATTGCAAGGCTCTGGTCAAAAGGTGGGGACGTATACTTCGCCCTTTATGATTAATTTTAATGAAAGAATAAGTATTGATGGTCTGCCAATTTCTGATGATGATTTGGTCAATTTGGTTAAAAAAGTAAAGCCGATTGTAACCAGTATCGAACAAGAAAATCCAGAAATGGGTCCATCGGAATTTGAACTAATTACTGCGATGATGTATTTGTATTTTGAAAAAGAAAAAGTTGATTTGGCAATCGTGGAAGCTGGAATTGGTGGGAAAATGGACTCAACTAATGTGGACGATAATTCCATTATGACAATCATCACCACAATTGGAATGGACCATATGAAGCTACTAGGGAATACTGTTTCAGAAATTGCCAGGGATAAAGCAGGAATAATTAGAGCTGATCAACCCACGATTGTGGGAAACATAACTGGTGATGCTTTAACAGTGATTAAAACAGAAATTAAACAAAAAAGTAGTCCCGCGTTTTTATTTAATCGAGATTTTTATTATGAAAAATTGAATAAAAATCACTTTAACTTTAATAATAATCAATTTTCTATCAAAAGGATTGAAACCAAAATGCTGGGTGATTTTGAGATGGAAGATGCAAGTATTGCAATTCAAGCTTATCTGGTTTTAAATGGAACGGGAACTACTTGCGATGCGACACAGGTAATTAAAGATAATATTGTGAAAACTAGTTGGATTGGAAGAATGGAAAAAGTGACAGAAAATCCACTCATAATAATTGATGGTGCCCATAATGTTCCCGCGGTTAAACGTTTACTTGCTTCTTTGTCTGATTACCAGGATTTTAAAATTAATCTTGTTTTAGCAGCATTTGCCGATAAACAGTACCAACAAATGTTGAAATTATTTGAGCAAGTACCTAATATTGATATCTATTTAACGAGATTTAGTGTGGAAAATCAGCGGGCAGGAGCAGACTTTAACCAGATAAAGCAACAACGAGAAAACTATTTTTCTGATTGGAAAACGGCGATTGTTGCTGCCCAAAAAAATACGAAAAATAACCATGAATTGGTTTTGATTACAGGATCACTTTTGTTTATTTCAGAGGTTAGAAAATACTTATTAAAATATTAATAAAATATAGGTATATCTAGGCGGAAATCGTGATTAAAAAAATTTATAGTATGATATACTGGGAATAAAGTTAAAAATAAAAATTAAAACAACAAAAAGGGATGAATGATTTGTTAGGATTAGGTAATAAAAATATTGGAATTGATTTAGGAACTGCAAATACGTTAGTTTATGTTGACGGAAAAGGCATTGTTGTTCGTGAACCTTCAGTAGTTGCCAAAAATACAAAAACTGGAGAAATTATTGCAGTCGGAAGCGAAGCACAAGCGATGATTGGTCGTGCTCCAGCAAGTATTGAAGTCATTAGACCAATGCGTGATGGTGTAATTGCTGATTATGAAACTACTGTTTCAATGCTTAAATACTACATTGAAAAAGCACTTGGTGGTAGTGGTCAAAAGCCATACGTTATGGTTTGTGTTCCAAGTGGAATTACAACAGTTGAAAAACGTGCTGTAATTGATGCTACTCGTGTGGCAGGAGCAAGAGATGCCTATGTAATTGAAGAACCATTTGCTGCCGCAATTGGTGCTGGATTACCAGTTATGAACCCAACTGGAAGCATGGTAGTCGACATGGGTGGTGGAACTACTGATGTTGCTACTATCTCTCTTGGTGGAATTGTATCTTCTCGTTCAGTTAGAATGGCCGGAGATAAGTTGAATGAAGCAATTGTTTCTTACATTCGTAAGAACTACAACTTGTTAATTGGACTTCCAAGTGCCGAAACTTTAAAAATTAAGATTGGTTCTGCTTCTATTGAAAAAGCCAAAGAAATGGAAGGCGAAACTGTTCGTGGTCGTGACTTGTTGACTGGTTTACCAAAATCAACTGAGGTTACAGCTGAAGACGTTGCAATTGCAATTCACGAAGATATTTTAGAAATTATTAGCGCCATTAAAGATACCTTGGAAGCAACTTCTCCAGAAATTTCTGCCGATGTTGTTGATCATGGAATTATTTTAACTGGTGGTGGAGCATTAATTAAAAACCTTGCTGATGTTATTGCCGATGCTACTCAAGTTCCAGTTACTGTTGCAGAAGACCCATTAGACTGTGTTACAAAGGGTACCGGTGAATCACTTAAGAGTATTGATGTAATGAAGAAAAGATAATTAATAAGCGGGGATGCCCGCTTATTTGTTTTATCTCAATTATTAGGAGAAACTAATGCATAAATTTTTTTCTAGCAAAAACTTAGTTATCTTTGTAGTTGGACTGGTTTTGAGTGTTGGATTAATTGGTGGAACGGCAGCAATTAGAAATAATCGTGCTACGCCTACTATCATTCAAGTGATGGGAAACGAAATCGTCGGATTAGGAAATCGAATTGTTGACTATCCGGTTACTAAAATTAGTGGATTATTTTCATCATCTAGTAATCTAATGAATACTTACCACGAAAACAATTATTTAAAAGCAAAGGTAGCTAAACTTTCAGCTACAGAAACCAAAAATAAGGTGCTTTCTCAAGAAAATAAAGAACTTAAACAACAACTTGATCTAAAGAAAACACTGACTGGTTATAATTTGATTAATGCTTCTGTCTTAACTAGAACTCCTTCAAATTGGCAACAACAATTGGTGATTAATAAAGGTTCTTTGGCTGGTATTGAAAAAGATATGTCAGTTATTGTTGATAAAGGTTTGGTTGGTCGAGTAATCGAAGTTAACAAGACCAATAGTAAAGTGGAACTAATTACTGATAGTGGTGATTCTTCTAGTCGTTTTGCAGTTCAAGTTGATGGTAATAATGCGCCTGTTGATGGTTTAATTATTGGTTATGATAATGGTAAAAACGAGTTAGAAATGGGAAACATTACTTCCAAGGATAAAATCAAAAAAGGTGCTAAAGTAATTACTAGTGGTCTGGGTGGAGTTACTCCTAAAGGGTTACTAGTAGGAACTGTAACAGGGGTATCAGGAACTGCAGATGGATTGTCAGAACAAATTAACATTAAACCAGCTGCAAGTACTCAAAGTATTGATTTAGTTACCGTAGTTGGTAAGGAATAGTGTGGTGTTAAGATGTTGAAAGAAACCAAAATCAAAATATTATTCCTGACGGGTTTGATTCTATCTTTTCTTTTGGAAGGTACATTGATGAATGTTTTTTCCCAAGAATTAGCTAGCACCTTTCCAATGGTTCCATATTTAACGATTACGTGGTTAATTTTCTTTGTTTTGTTTACTAATAAGCAGCAACAAGAACGGTTATATTTGTGGACCTTTTTGGTTGGAATAGTTTATGATACCTATTATATCGGGGTGATTGGAATTTATATGTTTATTTTTCCAATCATAATATTAATTACCAAGATTATCTTAGATTATCTAGACGAAAATATAATGACCTCAATTATGATTTACCTAATTGATATTATTATTTTGCTATTATTGGGATGTTTTGGGGGAAGATTAAGTCATTTGGTATACTTTTCAGGAATTCATTTTATTGCGTATGCCTTTGGACCCACGTTATTATTAAACTTAATAATTTTCTTAGTTCTTTATTTTCCATTAAGTTTACTATTTGATAAATATAGACAGTAGGAGTTAATTATATGAAGAGTGTTGTTTTAAAAGGAACTCAAAATGGTTTGGAAATCATTTTAGATGATTCTGAGAATCTCGAAATAATCAAAAACGAGTTTGCCGAACTTCTAGATAATTTAATTGAAAGTCCAGATTATACTGCTGAAGATGGGTTAGTTTTTGATATTGTTACTGGTAATCGTTTGTTAACTGTTAACCAAAAACAAGAACTACGAGAAATGGTAAATAGTCGAGAAAATTTAACGATTAATGAATTTAAATCAAATGTAATGACAAATGAGGAAGCATATCATTTACTTGATGAAAATCGTGTTACAATAGTTGACCAGACCATTCGAAATGGACAAGAACTAAAAGTTAAGGGCGATGTGCTCTTTTTAGGTAAAATTCATGAAGGTGGTAAATTAATCACTAATGGAAACTTGTTCTGTATGGGTGAAATTAGCGGAATTGTTCAGGTTGGTTTCCCAGTTGATGAAGCTAAACTAGCAGTTGGTAATTTTAGTGATGCACAACAAATCAGAATTGGTGAACAAATCGAAATTATTGCCGATAAAAGTGACGAAGTGTCTGAAGATGTTAGAACAGTTGTATATGTAAATGATTTACATACAATTACTTATAGTAATCTTGATAATATTAAAGAAATCAGTCCGAAATTTTTTAGTCGAATTGGAGGAATGTAAAAATGGGAGAAGCAATTGTAATTACATCAGGAAAGGGTGGTGTGGGTAAAACCACCACCTCTGCAAATATTGGTACAGCGCTTGCTTTAATGGGTAAGCGAGTATGCTTGATGGATTTAGATATTGGACTTCGTAATTTAGACGTTGTACTTGGCTTAGACAATCGTATTATGTATGACATTGTTGATGTTGCCAAAAATAACGTTACTTTAACTAAAGCCTTAGTTAAAGATAAAAGATTTGATGATAACTTATACTTATTACCTGCAGCGCAAAATACAGATAAAAATGCAGTTAGTGAAGATGATGTTAAAAAAATTGTTGATGAATTAAAGCCTAAATTTGATTACGTTTTAATTGATTGTCCTGCTGGAATTGAACAAGGTTTCTTGAACTCAGTTGCTGGTGCGGATGCTGCAATTATTGTTACTACACCTGAAATTTCAGCTGTTCGTGATGCTGATCGTATCGTTGGTTTGTTAGAAAAACATCCTTTGAAAAAATCACCTCGCTTAGTAATTAATCGAATCAGACCAAATATGATTGATAATGGTGAAGTAATGGATGTTGCTGAAATTACGCATCATTTAGGAGTTAATTTACTAGGTATTTTAGTTGATGATGACCAAGTAATTGCCACTTCAAATCATGGTGAACCCATTGTACTAAATCCTGATAACCAAGCCTCACAAGGATACCGTAATATTGCTAGAAGAATTTTGGGAGAAACAGTTCCCTTAATGCAAATTAAACAACACAAAGAAAATTTCTGGCAAAAGCTTAAACATATCTTTAAGTAAAACAAAAATTCCTTAGCAAAGTCTAAGGAATTTTTTATTTAGGAGGAAGTATGACAAATAATTTACCAGAAGGAATTCATTTTAACCTTAATCAAAATGATAAATTTAAGAATATTGCAATTGCAATTGATTTTGTGGAACCAATCAAAGAGAATCATTTGGAACAAAGAACTATGGTAGCTGAGATGCTTGAAAACTATAGTGAAAAGTATGATTCTAAATTAAAAGTTGCTAGAAAGTTAGCGGCAATGTATGGAGCCACATTTGGTGCAAATGTATTTAAAGTTGGAAATCAAGCAGTTTTAAGAATTTTCATTTCATTTATTAACGATAAATTTTTACCAGATGATGTCAAATTAATTGAACAAATTGCAGATTTTCTAAAAGAAATGATTTTTTACCCGTTGATTATTAATGATAGCTTTCCAGTGAAGCAATTCGAATTACAACGAGATAATTTAGTCGAATACTTGTTTAATTTAAACGATAATAAAAAGTATTATGCAGCCAGAGAGACTAAAAAATTATTTTTTGAAAATGATACAGATAATGCCAAAATGGTCTTTGGTGATCTTCCAGCTTTAGCTAAATTAAAGGCCAGAGAAACTGCTGATTATTTTCAAAAGATGATTAGTGAAAATGAAATTTATATTTCCGTTGATGGGGATGTAGAAAATGAAGATGTACAGCCGATTGTCGATTTATTTAGATTAAATGATCGCAAACATCAAGTCGTTTTGATGAATAGTCACGAGGATTTACGATCAGAGAAAAACGTTGAGAAAAAAGCCCAACAAAAACAATCGCAACTAGACTTTGCCTTTAATTTTCCGGTGTCGATCAAAAGTGAGGACTATTTTGCTGCAATTATTTTTAATGCAATGTTTGGTGGTTCACCATCATCGTTGATGTTTACTAATATTCGAGAAGAAAATAGTTTGGCTTATTACATTTCTAGTAGTTTTAATTCAACTTTGGGTTTTATTTTGGTTCAAAGTGGGATTGATGGCGAAAATGATAAAAAAGTAATCGAATTAGTAAAACAGCAAAGAGATAAATTAATCAATGGTGATTATTCAGACGAATTATTGAACAAAATCAAAAAAACAATGGTTAATAGTTACTTAACTAAGTACGATAGCCAAAGACAAATGTTAAATACTGTTTTTATAAATTCATTGTTAAATAGAGAAATTACCATTGATGAGTGGATTAAAAAAATTAAGTCAATTTCGAAAACAGACATAAGTTCAGTAGCACAAAAAGCAGAATTAAAAACTACTTTCTTATTAGAAGGAGAGACTGATGAATAAAAAATTTTATCCAGAATTTAACGAGACGGTTGTGAGAACAACATTAAGTAATGGTCTACAGGTTATTTTAAACCCAAAATCGAACTTTAATTCAACCTATGGAATTTTAACAACTGATTATGGTTCAATTAATAATTACGTCATTTCAGAAAATAAAATCAAACAAGTTCCTGCAGGGATTGCTCATTTTATTGAACACAAGATGTTTGATAAAGAAAAATACGATATTAGTGACTTGTTTGCAGAAAATAGTGCAGATAATAATGCATTTACTAGTTTTTCAAAAACTAGTTATTTATTTTCAACTACGACCAATCTATCTAAAAATTTAGACAACTTAGTAGAATTGGTGATGGAACCATTCTTTAGTACAGAAAAAATTCAAAAAGAACAGGGGATTATTGGGCAAGAAATTTTAATGTATCAAGACGATCCTAGTTCGAGATTGTATTTTGATACAATTGCTAACTTGTATTGCGATTCACCTTTGAGTCAAGATATTGCGGGTAGTATTAAATCAATTAGTGAAATCACTACTGATGATTTATACGAATCACATCGTCAATATTATTTCCCTCAAAATTTAAGCTTGGTTTTAGTTGGTAATTTCTCCGAAAATGAAATTGTTGCTGAATTAGAAAATAAATTTGCCAAATATAGTTTTGGTAATCCAAGTCAATTTGAAAAACTCCAAGAGCATGCAGTTGCAGAAATTGAAAATTCAACTGTAGTCGAAAAAACGACCACCGATATGGGATTAACTACCCCTAAAGTTGCAATTGGTTATCGAGGACTACCAGTTAAAACTAAAGGACGATTATTTTCAAAAGCAGAACTTAGTTTTGGCATCTTTTTAGAAATGATTTTTTCTGAGGATTCAGAAATATATCAATCATTATATGAAAAGGGAATCATAAACGATTCATTTGGGTTTGATTTTGACATTGAAGAGGGTTATTTATTCTTAATTTTAGCGGAAGATACCAAGAATCCAGATCAATTTGTGGAAAGCATTGAGATTGAAATTAATCATATTTTTGCAGATCCTAGTTTAATTGAGAGTCAATTCGAATTAATTAAAAATGAAGAGATTGGGGATCATTTTACCTCCATGGATTCAATTTCAGGAATTGCAAACCAAATGGGAGATCGGTTAAATGATTTTACCAATATTTATGATGAAGTAGAAATTATTCGTGAACTTGAATTTAATGATGTTATAGATTTTTCAAGAAAGTTTTTCAAAAAAAGTAAAAAAACTATCAATCAAATTAATTAGTTAAAACAAAATTTTTTTGTGTAGTTGGTTGTGATATACTGGCAATAATTAAATGAATTGGAGTTGAAGATATGACTGAGGAGAATAATAACGCAAAAACAACTGTGGGTTCTCAACTAAGTAAAGCCAGAGAGAATGCGGGTATTTCAATTGATACTTTACAAAAAAAGACCAAAATTCAAAAGAAATATCTAGTTGCAATTGAGAATAATGACTTTGATGCACTACCAGGTAAATTTTATGTTCGTGCATTTGTCCGTCAATTTGCTAATACAGTTGGATTAGACGGAGAAGAGATTCTAAAGCAATACCTTCCAGAAGAAGCCCCAAGTGTTGTTAAGGAAAACTCACAGCCAGTTGAAGAGGAAAGTTCAAATACATCTAGATCAGTTAACTCAGTTTCCCCTAAACCTAAGGTGGATACCAGAAGATATGCACCAATTGCAGTTATCGTTGCGATAATTGTATTAGTAATTGGGGTAGTTATTTTTGCAGTTGTAAAAACGCAAACTGATAGTAGCAGTAAAGCACCTGAAAATTCTAAGGTAACCGTTTCAAACGAAGACAATACCAAGAAGACAGAGAAAAAGACTGCTAAAAAAACCTTGAAAAAAGGTGAAACAGAAATAACTGCAGTTAAAGACAGTACTAGTGATTTTACTGTTAAAACAGGTGATGAAACTTCAAAACTAGAGTTGAATGCTTCTACGGCAGCTAATGCAACCGTTAAAATTAATGGTAATCAAACTTGGACTGGAACATTAAACGTAAATGCAGGACACACGGTTGATATTCCTAAGGATACTAAAGATGTAACCATTAGCTTAACTAACGCACCAGTTTCATCTGTTAAGTTAAATGATAAATCAGTTGTGATGCAAGCACCTGCTCAAGGTCAAAATGCTCAACAACGTGATATGAATCTTAAATTTGAAAATTAATTTTTTAAAGGCGGTCTGTTTAAGTCTACGGACCGTTTTTTTAGTGAAGTAGGAAGAGGAGAATAAACGATGAATTTACCAAATAAACTAACAATGTTTAGAATTTTTTTAATACCTGTATTTTTAATTTTATTGGCAGCACCCATTGATGCAGGTAGTGTTTATGTTTTAGGCACTTTAATTTCTATTACTCAACTATTAGCAGCGATTGTTTTTATTGTTGCTGCCCTTACTGATTTTTTGGATGGTCAAATTGCTAGAAGAGACCACCTAGTTACTAACTTTGGTAAGTTTGCAGATCCACTTGCTGATAAAATGATTGTTATGAGTGCATTTATTATGTTGGTTGGTAGTGGTAGTGAGAACGTTGCCGCTTGGATTGCAGCGGTAATTGTTTGTCGAGAACTAGCAGTAACTGGACTACGTTTGATAATTGTAGAAAATGATGGTGAAGTTGTGGCGGCAGCCTGGTCTGGAAAGGTAAAGACTTTCTTTGAAATGATTGCTGTAATTATCTTACTTTTAAATGATGTAATCTTTAATAACTTTGGTATTCCAATGGGACAAATTTGTTTGTACATTGCATTAGTTGCTGCAGTATATTCTGGAGTGGAATACTTTGTTAAAAATAAAAGGGTCTTTTCTGATTCATTTTAGAGAGGAGTTTCAAAAATGAAAGCTGAAATAATCACAGTTGGAACGGAAATTTTATTGGGAGAAATAATTGATACCAGTGGTCCGTTTGTGGGTAAGCAACTGGCTAATTTAGGTATTGATGTATACTACAAAGATACTGTTGGAGATAACTTTAAAAGACTTGATGATGCAATCAGTTTGGCAGAAAAGCGCGGTGATCTCATCATTTTAACCGGTGGCTTGGGGCCAACTGAAGATGATATTACTAAGCAAGTATTAGCCAAACATTTAGGATTAGAACTGGTTGATGATCAAGTAGCTCTAACTAAAATTAATGATTTTTACGCTAAATCACGAACCAATCGTCCTGGTAACGAATTAATAATGGCTCAGTATGTTTCTGGTGCGACCGTTCTCCCCAATGACAATGGTTTTGCCGTCGGGATGTTTTTGAAGTTTAACTCAAAAAGCTATTTGGTTCTTCCTGGACCCCCAAGTGAGATGCAACCAATGTTTAATAAATATGGCTTGCCTTTGTTGGGAAAAGAAATTGGTCAGCAAAGTTTAATTGAGTCAAGAGTTTTACATTTTATTGGAATTGGTGAAACCAACTTAGAAGATCAATTAAAAGAATTGATTTCTAAGCAAACTAATCCAACCTTAGCGACTTACGTAAAGCAAAACGAAGTCACTTTAAGAATAACTGCCAATGGTAAAGACCAAGAAGAAATTAAAAGACTATTAGATCAAGAAGAACGACAGGTTCAAAAGATAGTGGGAAAATACTTTTATGGTTATGGTGAAGAAAATTCAATTGAACAAGTAGTAGTTAACTTATTAAAGCAAAATAAACTAACGATTACAGCCGCTGAGTCTTTAACTAGTGGAATGTTCCAAAGTAAAATAGGGAGCGTCTCAGGAGCTTCTGAGGTCTTTTCAGGGGGATTTGTGACTTATGCCGCCAGCACTAAAGAAAAATTAGTTGCTGTTGCTAAAGAAACGATTCAAAATAGTGGAGTTGTGTCGGCAGCTACTGCAGCGGAAATGGCTGCAGGAGCTTTAAAAGCCCTCGAAACTGATCTGGCAGTTTCTTTCACCGGTGTTGCTGGTCCTAGTAGTTTGGAAGGTCATCCTGCTGGTTATTTCTGGATTGGAATGGCACTTCCAGACGGAAATGTCATTACCCAGGATTTTAATTTCCCTAAATCTAGAAATGATGTCAGAGACTATGCAGTAAAAATGGGATTTAAAATGATCTATGATTATTTAGAGAATAACTAGTCGTTATTCTCTTTTTTAGTATAGTTAGTTGACACCCCTTTTTTTAAACATTAAAATTAGAAAGTAGCTGATTGAAAAATCGGTAATAAAATAATTACAAAAAGTGATACGGAGGGAAAATGATGGTTATTACTATTATTGGAAGCGCCGCTATCGCTATAATTGTTGGTTTTTTTATTGGACAGACAACTCATCAGAGAATAGTGGAAAAGAAATTAGACGCTGCTCATAAAAATGCTAGTAATATTCTATCTGATGCTGAGAAGAAGGCACAAAATACACTCAAGGAAGCTACTTTAGAAGCTAAAGATAAGGGAAATAAGTACCGTTCTGAGGTTGAAAAAGGGCTTAAAAAGAGAAGAGCCGATATTCAAAGACAAGAAGATCACTTATTAAAACGTGAAGAACTTTTAGATCGTAAAGATCGGACGTTTGAAAAGCGAGAAGACAGTCTTAATCGTCAGGAAGAAAAAATTAGTGATGAGAAAAAAATCCTAGAGAAGAAACAACAAGATGCAGATGCACTTATTGATAAGAGGCAGGCAGAAATTACTAAAGTTTCTTCGTTAACTAAAGAAGAAGCACGTGATTTAGTAGTTAATGAAACGAAGAAAGAACTTTCTGAAACTAGAGCACAGATGATTAAACAAAATTACGAAGCAGCCAAAAAGACTTCTGCTCGTGATGCTAAGAATTTAATTGTTGAAGCTTTACAACAAAGTTCTGCCGATATTGTTTCGGAGACAACTGTGTTAGTTGTTACCCTACCAAATGATGATATGAAAGGTCGTATTATTGGACGGGAAGGTCGCAACATTAGAACATTTGAAACACTGACAGGAATTGATTTAATCATTGATGATACTCCTAATACAGTTGTTTTAAGTGGATTTAACCCTGTTAGACGCGAAATAGCTAAGATGGCACTAGAAAAATTAATTAAAGATGGAAGAATTCATCCAGCACGAATTGAAGAAATGGTTGAGAAGAGTAAGAAAGAACTTGATCAATTGATTCAAGAAACTGGCGAAAACGTCATTTTTGATTTAGGAATTCATTCCATGAATCCTGATCTAGTTAAGTTAGTTGGACATTTAAAATACAAGCTTTCATATGGGCAAAATGTTTTATCTCGTTCAATTCAAGTTGCCAAGTTAGCTGGAGTTTTTGCAGCCGAATTAGGTGAAGATGTTACATTAGCAAAGCGCGCTGGTCTATTACATGAGATTGGAAAAGCTGCTACTAATCGCGTTGATGAATCATATGTTGAAGCTGGAGTGGATATTGCCAAGAAATTTGGTGAAAGCCAAGAAGTAATTGATTCAATCCGTCTCGGTGAATTTGGAGCAGAGCCACATAGTATGGTTGCCGAATTAGTCGAGGTTGCTGATCGAATTTCAATTGCACGTCCCGGTGCTAATAGTGACTCATTAGAAAACTTTGTTCATCGTTTAGAAAAACTAGAAGATATTAGTAATAGTTTTGCTGAAGTTGAAAAGAGTTATGCGGTTCAAGCTGGTCGTGAAATCCGTGTGATTGCAAAACCAGAAAAGATTTCTGATTCAGAAGCAATTGTCTTAGCTCGTGAGATTAAAGATAAAATTGAAACTGAAATTAGCCATCCCGGTCACGCTAAAATAATCGTGATTAGAGAAGTTAGATCAGTTGATTATGCTAAGTAGTCACTATTGATAATTTAATCTAAGAAGAAAAGCCTTGAAATTAATTTCAAAGGCTTTTTTGTTATCTAGAAAAGAATTGATTAACTTTTTTAATTTTAATTTTCCATGGTAAAATAAGTTATTAAGAAAATTAGAATGGCGGAGAAAAAATGCGGCTTTTATTTGTTGGTGATGTAGTAGGAAACTTAGGAATGAAAATGGTAGAACAATACCTACCGTTGTTAAAAAAGGATTTAAAACCACAGGTTACCATTGTGAATGGTGAAAATGTAACCAAAGTGGGAAGAGGGATTAACGAAAAGTTATTTAAACAACTGATGAATGCTGGAGCCGACGTGGTTACTTTGGGTAATCATGCTTGGAATAACGAAGAAATTTTCAGCTTCATTGATGATACCAAAAAACTAATTAGACCCTTAAACTATCCAGGTAAGGATGTTCCGGGAAATGGTTATTGTCAACTAAATGTAAATGGAACGCAAGTTGCAATTATTAATTTACAAGGTCGAATTTTTATGGAAGAAACGGATGACCCCTTTGCGGAGATTGATCGCTTAGTTGAGCAATTAAAAAAAGATCAGGTTAAGGTGATTTTCGTCGACATGCATGCAGAAACTACTAGTGAAAAAAAAGCCATGGCGCTTTATTTAGATGGAAAGATTTCAGCATTAGTAGGAACCCACACTCACGTTCAAACTAGTGATGCCCATGTTTTAAATAAAGGAACTGCTTTTTTAACTGACGTGGGAATGACGGGTCCAGATGACGGTGTGATTGGAATGGAATATGAACCCGTTATCAAACGTTTTTTAACTTCGCGTCCGAGTCGCTTTACCGTTGAAGAAAACGGTTCTAAAGTATTGTCAGCATGTTTAATTGACGTTGACAATCAAACGGGATTGGCAAAGGCAATTAAACCAATTTTAATTTGTAAAGAACATCCATACGTTGGGTAGAAGGGATAAATAAAATGGCAAAGAAAAATACAGCAATGATGGAACAGTATCAAGAGATTAAAGATCAGTATCCTGATGCCTTTTTATTTTACCGAATTGGGGATTTTTACGAACTTTTTAACGAAGATGCCGTTCGTGGTGCGCAATTACTAGAACTTACTTTAACCGCTAGAAACCATAAGGCAGAAAACCCCATTCCAATGTGTGGGGTACCCCATAAAGCTGCCCAAGGATACATTGATACCTTGGTTGATCAAGGATATAAGGTAGCGATTTGTGAGCAAGTTGAAGATCCACGCTTGGCTAAGGGAATGGTTAAGCGAGAAGTAATTCAATTGGTTACACCAGGAACACAGACCGAAAATAGTTCAGAAACTGCTAAAGATAGTAATTACTTGGTTAGTGTGGTTTATGATGTAACTAAAGCCAGCTATGGATTAGCTTATATTGAAATTTCGACTGGAGAATTAAAAGTTACTAAAATTAGTGACGAAGACTTGGTCATTGATGAGATTATCAACTTAAGCGCAAAAGAAGTCGTTGTTGATAATAGCGTCGCTGAAACAGTAACTTCAAAGTTGAAAAAGTTAGGAATTCTAGTTTCAAATCAAGAAACGACAAACGATTCGGCAGCTCAAGCAGTCCTTGAAAATATTACGGATGATGCTGAAAAAATGGCTTTAAATACGTTGTTGGCCTATGTTACTGAAACACAAAAAAGAAGTTTGGCGCATATCCAAAATGCAATTGAATATCGGGTTAACTCGTTTTTAAAAATTGATCATAATTCTCAATATAACTTAGAATTATTGAAAAATATTAGAACCGGGAAAAAATCTGGGACACTACTTTGGGTCTTAGATGATACTAAAACTGCAATGGGTGGCCGAAAATTGAAACAATGGATTGAGCGACCTTTGATTACACCTGCGGTAATTTCTGAACGTCAAAGCTTAGTTGAAACCTTGTTAGATAACTACTACGAAAGAAATGAACTTCGGGAAGCTTTGATTAAAGTTTATGATTTAGAACGTTTAGCCGGAAGAATTTCCTTTGGTGGGGTTAACGGACGAGATTTAATTCAATTAAAATCATCATTGTCACAAATCCCCCAAATCAAACACGTTTTAAATGAGTTAGAAACTCCTGGTTTTGATAAGATTCTTGCTAATTTAGATGACTTGTATGACGTTAATCAACTAATTGAAGAATCAATTAACGAAGACGCGCCCATCTCAGTTAAAGATGGTGGGATTATTAAGTCTGGATATAGTGATAAGTTAGATGAATATCGTGATGCCATGAAAAATGGTAAGTATTGGTTGGCTGAGTTAGAAGCTAATGAACGGCAAGCAACGGGTATCAACAATTTAAAGGTCGGATATAACCGAGTCTTTGGTTACTTTATCGAAATTTCTAAAGGAAATCTCGCTAAAATAGATGCTGATCGGTATTCTAGAGTGCAGACGCTGACAAATGCTGAGCGTTTTTCTACGCCAGAATTAAAAGCTAAGGAATCAATTATTTTAGAGGCTCAAGAAAAATCAAGAAGTCTTGAGTATGATACTTTTGTCGGAATTCGGGAAAAAATTAAAGAACAAATTCCGCGAATTCAAAAACTCGCTAGTGCGGTTTCTAGCTTAGATGTTTTACAAAGTTTTGCGACAGTTAGTGAAGAAGAACAGTTTGTAAAGCCGGTTTTTAACCAAGCAAAAAAACTAAAATTAATTAACGCTAGACATCCAGTAGTTGAACAGGTCATGGGAACCCAAAAATATGTCCCTAATGATGTTTTGATGGATCAAGGAACAGAAATTCAATTAATTACTGGACCTAATATGTCGGGTAAGAGTACGTACATGAGACAATTAGCGTTGATTGTAATCATGGCTCAAATGGGTTGTTTTGTTCCTGCTGAACAGGCAGAAATGCCTATTTTTGACCAAATTTTCACTAGAATTGGTGCGGCTGATGATCTGATTTCTGGTCAAAGTACGTTTATGGTAGAAATGAAGGAAGCCAATCAGGCAATTCAAAATGCGACAGAAAATAGTTTGATTCTTTTCGATGAACTGGGTCGTGGAACCTCAACTTATGATGGGGTGGCCTTAGCTCAGGCAATCATTGAGTTTATTCATAAGAACGTACAGGCTAAGACGATGTTTTCCACTCACTATCATGAATTGACCGATTTAAGTGACGAGTTACCTAATTTGGAAAACGTCCATGTTGGTGCAGTTGAAAAAGATGGTCAACTGGTCTTCTTACACAAGGTTTTAGCGGGAGCAGCTGATAAATCATATGGAATTAACGTTGCGGAATTGGCGGGTCTTCCGGCCGATTTATTAAAACGTGCTCAGGTAGTGTTAGACCATTTAGAACAAATTAATAATCATGAGCAAAGTGTAACTTCTGCTCCAGAAAACAAGCAACCGGATCCCGTTTTAGAGACGCAACCAACTGAAACTGATGAACAGCAGTTAGAGTTATTTAAAGTTGAAACTAAAACAGCAGCTCCTAAGTTGAGCCAAGTAGATGAAAAGATTATTGCGGAGATTAATCAAACCGATTTAATGTCCAAAAATCCAATGGAAATTATGAATTTAGTTTACAAATGGAAACAAAAGTTAAGTAAAAAGTAAGGGGTGAATTATTTAAATGTTAGAAATTCATGAACTATCAAACGTCTTATCTGATCAAATTTCTGCCGGAGAAGTAATTGAAAATCCAGCTTCAGTGGTCAAAGAATTGGTAGAAAATTCGATTGATGCTGGAAGTAGTCGGGTAGATATTCAAATTGAAGCCGCTGGTCTTGATTTAATTAAAGTGGTTGATAATGGCTCGGGGATTCCTGCTGACCAAGTTCAACTGGCATTTAAAAGATTTGCTACTAGTAAGCTCAATCAGCAATCTGATTTATTTGATATCCATACTTTAGGATTTAGAGGAGAAGCGTTGCCAAGTATTGCTTCAGTTGCGGACGTGACCATGAAAACCTCTGATGGTGAACAGGTGGGAACCGAGGTCCACATTCATGGTGGAAAAAAGGTGACCAATAAACCCGCTGAAGTTCGCCGCGGTACTTCAGTAACCGTGCGGGAGTTATTCTTTAATACTAAGAATCGACTTAAATACTTAAAATCAAACGCCACTGAGCTAAGTAAAATAACGGAAGTGGTTAATCGATTAGCTTTGGGTCATCCAGAGGTTGCAATTCAGCTGCAACATAATGGCAAAGAAATTTTAAGAACGTCAGGTCGCGGAAACATGCAACAGGTGATTGCAGGAATATATGGCAATCAAGCAATGAAAAAGATGGTTAAACTAAATCAACAAAATGATAAATATCAAATTAGTGGATTTACTAGTTTACCAGAATTAACAAGAGCTTCGAGAAAGTATATTTCAGTTATAATTAACGGACGCTTTGTCAATGATTACACCCTAAATCATGCCATTGTTGATGGGTATGGCTCCAAATTAATGGTGGGACGTTATCCAGTTTCAGTAATTAGTATTGAAATGGATCCTACCTTAATTGATGTAAACGTACATCCGACTAAACAAGAAGTTCGGTTGTTGGACAGTCAAGATTTAGGAGATTTTATTTCTAAATCAATTTATGCAGTTTTATCCGAACAAAATTTAATCCCAGATGCTTTAGATAATAAAACGTTAAAAAGAGGTTTATCTGAACATAATTCAGTTGAAGTAGCGCTTAATTTTGATGAGTTAGATGAAAAAACTGATGATACTGAACCAATTGTGGGAGCAAAAACTAATAACTCACAAACGCTACAGACAATTAGTAAAGTTGAACCCAGAAACAATGAGAATCAGCCCATTATTATAAAAAATAAAACGGAATTGGATTCTCCGGCGGTACTTGAATTTAAAGCTAATTATCTAAAAGAGCGCGTTAATTCAGCCTTTGGTGAAGAAGTTGCTAAACCAGAACGTTTTCCAAGACTGCGGTTTATTGGACAGGTTCATGGAACCTATTTGATTGCAGAGAGTTCTAAGGGAATGTATATTATTGACCAGCATGCTGCACAAGAACGAATCAATTATGAGAATTTTAGAACCCAGGTTGGAGAGGTTAGTGACTCCGAACAAAATCTGCTGGTTCCCATTGTGTTAGATTATCCGACTGCGGATGCTTTGATTATAAAAAGTAAACTTGATTTATTGGCAGAAGCCGGATTAAATCTAGATTCCTTTGGCAATAATAGTTTTGTTGTTCATCAGCATCCCACTTGGTTTGAAAAGGGTAAAGAAGAAGAAACCATTCGAGAAATGATTGATTGGATTTTAAAGGATAACAAATTGACAACGGCAGCTTATCGCGAAAAAGCAGCGATTATGATGAGTTGTAAACAAGCAATCAAAGCAAATCATTATTTAGATCAAAAACAAGCACAGGCACTATTAGATAATCTTCATCACTGCGAAAATCCTTTTAATTGTCCTCATGGACGGCCAGTTTTAATTCATTTTTCGCCGGTTGATTTGCAAACGATGTTTAAGAGAATTCAAGATCCCCATGAGTCAGATGTGTGGGACTAAAGATAGGGGTACAAATTAATGTATGAGTATTTAAACGGTGAACTGACGGGGCTATCGTCCGGTTATTTAGTAATTGATATTAATGGAGTAGGTTACCTTGTTTATGTAGCAAATCCTTATCATTTTGAGTCAATGATAAATCAAAAAGTTAAGATATATGTTCACCAAAGTGTTTCAGATTCAGCTTTGACACTTTATGGATTTGAAACTTTAGCAGACAAGCAGTTATTTGAACAACTGTTAAATGTTTCTGGAATTGGGTCTAAAAGTGGTTTAGCAATTATGGCTGGAAATGATAATACTGGGCTAATTAATGCGATTAAGACCGAGAATGTAACGTATTTAACTAAGTTCCCAGGAATTGGGAAGAAGACGGCACAACAAATCATTTTAGACTTGAAAGATAAGATTGAAAAAACACTGCAACCTAGTGATGAAAATCTATTTAAGCCTGTGGAAACAAGTGATAATCAAAACTTAGCAGAAGCCTTAGATGCACTAGAAGTACTGGGTTTTACTAATAAAAATGTAATGAAGATTAAAACTAAGCTGGAAAGTTTAGATTCCAATCTTTCCACCGACGAGTATATTAGTACTGGATTGAAAATGTTAACTAAGTAGGGAGGAATTAGACGATGGATGATAATCGAATCGTATCACAGGATTCTGATGAAAATGAAGATTCTTTAGAGCAAAGTCTTCGTCCCCAAAACTTCAAACAGTATATTGGTCAAAAAGAGATTAAGGATTCCTTGAATGTCTATATCAAGGCCGCTAAACAGCGAGAAGAGTCGTTAGATCACGTATTACTATATGGACCACCAGGACTTGGGAAAACGACAATGGCAATGGTTATTGCACATGAAATGGATGTTAATTTGAAAATAACCAGTGGTCCTGCAATTGAAAAGAATGGGGATTTAGCGGCTTTATTAAATGAGTTAGAACCAGGCGATATTTTATTTATTGATGAAATTCATCGACTTCCTAAGGTAGTGGAAGAAATGCTTTATTCAGCGATGGAAGATTTTTATATTGATATTGTAATTGGGCAAGGTCCAACCGCCCATCCAGTTCATTTTTCATTACCGCCATTTACGTTGATTGGGGCAACTACTAGAGCTGGTTTATTGGATGCACCATTTAGAAATCGATTTGGAATCGTGGAGCACATGAACTACTATAACCAAGCCGATTTAGAAAAAATTGTGAAACGTTCTGCTGCAATTTTTAATTCTAATATCAAAGATGAGGGTGCTAGAGAAGTCGCTTTACGTTCAAGGGGTACACCTAGAATTGCTAACCGTCTTTTAAAACGAGTACGGGATTTTGCACAAGTTTCAGGAAAGACTGAGATTGATATTGCAAGCGTTGATCAGGCCCTTTTAGCCTTGGGAGTTGATAATCGTGGTTTAGATAGAACGGATGTTAAGCTACTAAAAACCATGATTGAGTTTTATCGAGGTGGTCCCGTTGGTTTAAATACAATTGCTGCAAATATTGGTGAAGAGGCAGACACCATTGCTGAAATGTATGAACCATATTTGCTCCAGATGGGGTATATCAAACGAACTGCTCGTGGACGAATGGTTACCGATAAGGGCTATGCTCATTTAGGAATTGAAAACTCAAACGATTGAGTGGATATGTTGGAATTTTTACTGTTAATTTGTTACAATTGAAGTTATTAAATAATGAGGTGGAATATATGCAACAATATGGATCAATTTTAGTATTAATCATTCTTTTTGGACTAATGTACTTATTTATGATTAGACCCCAAAAGAAACAACAACAAAAGCATCAAGAAACCCTTAAGAATCTTGCTAAGGGTGATGAAGTAACCACAATTGGTCGTCTTCACGGTAAGGTTGATGATATTGACCGTACTAATGGAGTTGTAACTCTTGATTGTGATGGAGTTTACTTAACTTTTGATTTAACTGCAATTGCTAGTGTAAAGTCATCTGCAACTGCTAAAACAGAAGCACCTGTTGAAAAAGAAACAACTGAAGCTCCTGCTGATGATTCTGCTAAAGAATCAGATGATAAATAAAAGCCTGCTTTCAGGCTTTTTTTATTTCTTTAAAAAGAACGTACGTTCCAAAGGTGGTGATTACTAGTGGATGATGGCTATTTAAAAATTGATTCTTCGCGATCAATAATTCACGTTGATATGGATGCTTTTTTTGCTTCAATTGAACAACGAGAACACCCAGAGTTTTTAACGGTACCATTAGTAATTGCCAAGGATCCTAGGACTACGGGTGGACGTGGTGTGGTAACTACGGCAAACTATATTGCTAGACAGTATGGAATTCATTCAGCGATGGCAGCTAGTAAGGCATTGGAATTATGTCCTAAAGCAGTTTTTAAAGCGCCAGATTTTGAATTATTTCGTGATGTTTCAAATCAGATTCATGATATTTTTCACGAATATACAGATAAAATTGAAACGGTTGCCTTAGATGAAGCCTATTTGGATGTGACGGAAAATAAACTAGCTATTAAAGATACAATTTATTTAGCTCATTTAATCCAAAGTGAAATTTGGGAAAAAACTCATTTAACTTGTTCAACCGGAATTTCGTACAGTAAATTTCTAGCAAAAGAAGCTTCTGACTATTGTAAGCCTGCTGGAGTTACCGTTATCGATGAAGCTGATTCCCATGAATTTTTAATGCGGTTAACCATCAAAAAATATCGTGGGGTTGGTAAAAAGACGCTAACTAAGATGGAAAAATTGGGAATAAAGAATGGCCACGACCTTTATCAAATGACCGAGATGCAATTAATTAAAGAATTTGGTAAATTTGGTTATTCATTGTATCGAAGAGTTCGAGGGATTGATAATCGTCCAGTTGAATATCAAAGAGAACGAAAATCGATTGGTAGAGAACGAACGTATGGGCATGAATTAAATAGTAATGGTGATGTGGAAGAACAGCTTTTAAAAATTGCGGTGATGGTTTCTGACGTTTTAAAAAAACATCAAAAGCACGGGAAGACGTTGGTTTTAAAAGTTCGTTACTTAGATTTTACGACCCTGACTAAAAGGATTACTGAAACCGATTATATTGAAAATAATCCTCAGATTTTTTATGAACTGGCCCTTGATATTTTTGAACAAATGCCTGATGCTAGTAGGGGAATTAGATTATTAGGAATTACATTGACTAATCTAGCTGATATTGGATACGAAAATATCAATTTACCTTTATACCAAAAATAGGTTATACTTAACTATTGAATTTAACACAGAAAGTAGATTAAACATGACTATACAGAAACAAATTTTAGCTAAAATTGGTGAGTATGAAACGGTTATTATTCACCGCCATCAACATCCAGATCCTGATGCAATTGGATCACAAATGGGACTAGCTGACTTAATCAAAACTACCTTTCCGAATAAAAATGTCCTTTGTGTTGGGAAACAATACGAAAGCTTTAAGTGGTTGGGAGAAACTGATGAAGTTAGTGACGATCAGTACCAAAATGCATTAGTGATTGTAGTTGATACTGCAAATCAACCTCGAGTTGATGATGATCGTTTTCATAACGGAAAAGAATTAATCAAAATTGATCACCATCCTAATGACGATGAGTTTGGTGATTTAATGTGGGTTAACCCTGATGCATCAAGTGTTTCCGAAATGATTTATGACCTATTTAAGGCAGATTCTGATAATCAAATTTCTGACAATGGTGCACGAGTTCTTTATGCCGGGATTGTGGGTGACACGGGAAGATTCAAATACCCATCAACTACTAGCCATACTTTTGAGGTGGCAAGTGGATTAACTAAATTTAATTTTTCTTTGACCGATATTGCTCAAAAAGAAGACGAAATTGATATTCCACTAGCTCGCTTAGCAGCATACGTATATCAAAACTTAACCATTTCAGAGACGGGTGCTGCCCACATTATTTTAACGAATGAAGTAATTCAAAGTTTAGATCTTGGTGATGACAGTACTGCATCAGTAGTTCCATTACCGGGAAATATTGGTGAAGTTACTGATTGGGCAATCTTTGTGCAACAAAAAGATGAAAGCTATCGAATTCGGCTTCGCTCTAAGGGACCTTCAATCAATGAAATTGCCAAGCTGCATAATGGTGGTGGACACGCATTAGCTAGCGGTGCAATTGCAGCTGATGATGCAGAAATTAAACAGGTAATTAAAGAATTAGATCAACTTAATACAGAATATTTAAAAAAGGGGGCTGAATAAATGAGTTCATTTAACGATTACAATTTTAAGCCGTTTATCCAAGCGGCAATTAAGGACTTAGGTTTTAAAAAGCCAACACCAATTCAATCTAAAGTGATTCCAACGATTAAACACGGAAAAAGTGTGATTGGGAAGTCGGCCACTGGTAGTGGAAAGACCCACGCTTTTTTACTTCCGCTATTTAATAATTTAGATGTGAATAATAATAGTACCCAAATCGTAATTACGACCCCTAGTCGAGAATTGGCTTATCAAATTTATGAGAATGTAAAACAAATTGTAAAATTTAGTGAACAACCAATTCGAATTGCTAATTATGTTGGGGGAACTGATAAAGAACGACAAATTAACAAGTTGAAAAAGGAACAACCCCAAGTAGTGGTAGGAACACCAGGTCGAATCTTAGACTTGTTTAAAAATGGTGATCTTGATATTAATACTGCTAATCAATTAGTAATTGATGAAGCAGATATGACGCTTGATTTTGGTTTCTTAGAAACGGTTGATAAAATTGCGGCGGCGATGGCGCAAGACCTACAAATGATGGTCTTTTCAGCAACCATCCCACCTAAATTGCAACCATTCCTTAAAAAATACATGAAAAACCCAGTTTTTGATGATATCCCCACAGAAACGGTTATCAATCAAAACGTTGATAACTGGTTGATTTCCACTAAAGGAAACGATAAAAATAGTTTGATTTATCAATTATTAACGATGGGAAATCCATACTTAGCATTGATATTTGCTAACACTAGAGAACGAGTGGATGAAATTGAAGCTTACCTACAAGGACAAGGATTAAAAGTTGCTAAAATTCATGGTGGAATGCAACCTCGAGTTCGAAAACGAGTGATGAAGCAAATCCAAAATCTAGATTTTCAATACGTAGTGGCATCTGATTTAGCTGCACGTGGAATTGATATTGATGGAGTTTCTCATATTATCAATGATGATATTCCAAGCGATAACGAATACTTTGTTCATCGAGTTGGAAGAACTGGCCGTGGTGGAATGAGTGGAATTGCAATCACCCTTTATGGCCCAGATGAAGATCAAAAGATTCAAGCTTTAGAAAACATGGGAATTAACTTTAAACCTAAAGAAATCAAGCATGGTGATGTGGTTGATTCCTATGATCGTCGTCGGAGACAAAAGTATAAGGGTCATCATGATAAGTTAGATGGATCAACGCTCGGAATGATTAACAAGAAGAAGAAAAACGTTAAACCGGGTTATAAAAAGAAAATTAAACGAGCAATTAAAGTTAAAGAGGATCAGAATCGTAAGATTGAGGTTCGTAGTCAAATTAGAGCGCGAAAGAAACAAAAGAAACGTAGTTCAGAACGTTATCAATAATTGACACTAATAAGGTTTATCGCTATAATTTAATCGGATATATTATTTAAGGAGTTTGCTATCAGTGAGGGTTGGATGGTGGAAACAATCCAGTAATACTTAAATAATGCTACCGAGTAGTTAACGTTTCCCACGTTATAGGGACTTAAGAGGTAAACGACAAACATCGTTGCAAACAAAGTGGTACCGCGTGTAGGCGTCTTTGTGTGCACGGTGTTTTTATTTTGAAATTTAATGATTTGGGGGAAATACAAATGAAAGAACTTAGTAGTGGTGAAATTCGCCAAATGTTTCTTGATTTTTTTAAAGAAAAAGGACACACAATTGTGCCAAGTGCATCATTAGTTCCACATGATGATCCAACTTTGCTTTGGATAAACTCCGGAGTAGCAACCATGAAAAAGTACTTTGATGGTTCTGTTGTTCCAGAAAATCCACGGATGACCAGTTCACAAAAAAGTATTCGAACAAATGATATTGAAAACGTGGGAAGAACTGCACGTCATCAAACTTTATTTGAAATGTTAGGGAACTTCTCAGTAGGTGATTATTTTAAAGCAGAAGTAATTCCTTGGGCTTTTGAACTATTAACCAGTCCAGAGTGGTTTGGTTGGGATAAAGATAGGTTATACATGACTTACTATCCAGAAGACACTGCTACTAAGGAATTATGGGAAAAAGTCGGCGTTGCTCCAGACCATTTAGTTCCCGCTGAAGATAACTTTTGGGATATTGGCCAAGGACCATCCGGACCAGATTCAGAAATTTTCTATGATCGTGGTGAAAAATATGATGATTTAGAACCAGATGATCCTGAAAATTATCCTGGTGGTGAAAATGAACGTTACCTTGAAGTTTGGAATATTGTCTTTTCACAATTTAATCATACTGCTGAAGGTACTTACGAACCTCTTCCACGTAAAAACATTGATACGGGAATGGGATTAGAACGAGTAGTTTCAGTATTTCAAGATGCACCAACTAATTTTGAAACTGATTTGTTTATGCCAATTATCAAGGCAACCGAAAAATTGAGTGAACAAAAGCAATACAATGCTAATGCAAAAGACGATATTGCATTTAAGGTAGTTGCTGACCATATCCGAGCAATTACATTTGCAATTAGTGATGGGGCACTTCCTTCTAATGAGGGACGTGGATACGTTATTAGAAGATTATTACGTCGAGCAACTATTAACGGTCACCAACTAGGAATTGATGGTGCATTCTTGTACAAATTAGTTCCAATTGTTGGAGAAATTATGAAGTCGCACTACCCTAAGGTGTTGGAACAATCGGCCTACATTCAAAAAATTGTTAAGAGTGAGGAAGACCGGTTTAATGCAACCTTAAATGATGGAATTACATTGTTAAATGATGTGATTGCAGAAACTAAAGCTGCCGGTAAGACTCAAATTTCTGGTAAATCAGCTTTTAAACTTTATGATACTTACGGTTTCCCACTAGAACTTACTGAAGAATATGCTGGTGATCGTGGTCTTGAAGTTGATCAAGTAGAATTTGACACAGAAATGGAAGCCCAACGTAACCGTGCAAGAAATGCTCGTGGTAGTAAGGGTTCAATGAAGGTACAAAGAGACTTATTGATTGAAATCAAAACTCCTAGTGAATATGTGGGTTATGATCAATTGACGGTTCCTGCTGCTAAGTTAGAAGATATTATTGTTGATGAAAAGTTAGTTGATTCAACCACTCAAGAAGCAGAAATTGCAGAGTTGATTTTTGATAAAACTCCATTTTATGCTGAAATGGGGGGACAAGTTGCCGATCAAGGAGACATTGTTGCTGAAAATGGAACAGTTGTTGCCAAGGTAACTGATGTTCAACATGCCCCTAATGGACAAAACTTGCATACGGTTACTGTTTTAGGTGAACTTAAAAAGGGTGCACAGTACCAATTAGTGGTTGATCGTAAATTCCACGCTGGAGTTGAAAAGAATCATACAGCTACCCACTTATTAGATCAGTCATTAAGAAACATTTTAGGTGGTCACACTGAACAAGCCGGATCATTGGTTAAACCTGACTACCTCCGTTTTGATTTTACTCATTTTGGTTCAGTAACCAACGAAGACTTAGCTAAGGTAGAAAAACTAGTGAATGATCAAATATTTGCTGCTCTACCAGTTGAAACCGTTGTTACTGATAAAGAATCAGGTAAGAAAATGGGAGCCATTGCTCTATTTGATGACAAATATGGTGACCAAGTTCGAGTAGTTAAAGCAGGTGATTTCTCAGTTGAATTCTGTGGGGGAGATCATGTTAAAAATACTAGTCAACTAGGTTTATTTAAGATTATTTCTGAATCAGGAGTGGGAGCTGGAATTAGAAGAATTGAAGCAGTCACTTCTAGACCCGCATTTGAATACCTAACTAACGAAGAAAATCTGTTAAATCAAGTTACTAAAGCGGTTAAAGCACCCAATAGTAATGCAGCTCCAGAAAAAGTTAAGGAAATGCAAGCACAGATTAAGACGTTAGAAAATAAACAAGCTGCTTTAGAAGCAAAATTGGCTAACCAAGCTGCCGGTGCTATTTTTGATAATCCAGAAACAATTAATGGTTATAGTGTAATTACTGGGCAATTAAAGAACACCAACATGAATCAACTTCGTGAACTTGCAGATACTTGGAGAAACAAAGGTTATTCAAATGTGTTGGTATTAGGTACTGATTTAGACGGAAAAGCTAACTTGCTAGTTGCAGTAGATGATGAGACCATTAAAGCTGGAATCAAAGCCGGTGATTTAATTAAGGAAATTTCAAGTAACATTCAAGGTGGCGGTGGTGGACGCCCTAACCTGGCACAAGCTGGAGGTAAGAATCCAGCTGGAATTGATGCTGCCTTAAATGCTGCTAAACAATGGTTAGCAGAAAAATAGTAATTAACAAGTTGAAAAACTAGACGGCCTAAAAAAGATAGGATAATATATGAGAATAATGGGATTAGATGTGGGGTCTAAAACTGTGGGAGTTGCGATTAGTGACGCTCTAGGTTGGACTGCTCAAGGAATAGAAATTGTTCGAATCAATGAAGATGAAAAAGAATTTGGTCTAAACCGAATCGAAGAATTAATTAAAGAATACGATGTTCAGCAGGTTGTGATTGGATTACCTAAAAATATGAACAACACTGAAGGGCCACGAGTGAAAGCATCTAAAAGATATGGGAAAATGGTGAAGGCCTTTTTCCATTTACCCGTTGAATTTCAAGATGAAAGACTAACTACCGTTGAGGCAGAACGGATGTTAATTGAAAAGGCAGATGTCTCTCGTGAAAAACGGAAAAAAGTAATTGATAAAGTTGCCGCTGAATTGATTTTACAAGGATATTTGGATAAGCATATCTAGTTTGATAGGAGAATTATAATGAATAACGAACCAGAACAAATTACACTAATTGACGAAGATGGTAATGAAATTTTATACAACGAATTGTTTACTTTCGAATCACCAACTTATAACCGTTCATACATCTTAATGTATCCAGCCTCAGATGAAGGAAATGAAAGCATCAATATTGAAGCTTATGCATTACCTGCTGGAACCGATGCTAGTGATCCTGATGCACCAGTTGATGGTGATTTAGAACCAATTGAGGATGATCAAGAATGGGAAATGGTTCAAGAAACATTGAACACATTCTTAGAACCTAATGAATAAGTAAATAAAACGGGTACTAACTATTAAGTTAGTACCTTTTTTAATGAATCATGATAGAATTAACATACATTGGGGGTAGACGATTTGAATAACAAAAAACGATTTAAAACAATGCTTAATGGTAAAACTTATACTTTAATTGGAAGCTCATCTGACGAACATATGGAGTCAGTTTCAAAACTTTTAAATGATGAATTAACTAAATTAAAAAAACAAGTTAATAATATTAGTACTGAGGATGCAGCAATTCTGTTAGCATTCAATGCCATTTCAGATCAATTAGATAAAGAGTTAGAGTTAGAAAAACTAAAAAATAAAGTAGAAACGGATAATTAAAAATGATTTTATCAATTTTAATAATTTTAATTGGAATTATAGCCTTGAAACGTGGCTTTTATCGTGGATTTGTGACGGAATTAGTTCGGTTAATTGGTTTTTTTGCGGTAGTAATTTTAGCCAAAATAATAGCAGATCCGGTGGCAACGATAATTAGATCTTTTTATAATTTATTAGTTGTAGATAAAAGCTTTAGTAATGTGGGAATTTGGCATGGAATCGGATTTTTGACTGCTGTAATAGTTTTACTTTATATTGAACATAAACTATTAGAATTATTAAATATAATTGTTTCGCTTCCAGTTTTAAAGCAGGTTAATTCGTTATTAGGGGCAATAACGGGATTAATTTTTAGCTTATTTGTAGTAGCAATTGTACTATCATTAGCAATCAACTTTAAAGCTGAATGGATAGTTTCACAATACAATAACTCTCCAATTGCACAATTATTAGTCAATAATTTTACAAAAATATTTGTTCCATAGATAGGTGGTTAGATGAATAAAAAAGTATTAGAAACTTTAGAATATGATGAAATTAAAAATAAAATTAATCAATATTTAGCAACACAAAATGGACGAAGTGAGCTAGCTGAATTAATTCCAAGTAATGACTTTGATCAGGTGAAAAAATGGCTTGATGAAACTGATGATGGAGCACATATTTATCGGTTAAACCATGTTATTCCAATGCCTAAGTTAAATGATATTTCACCTTCTTTAAAAAGACTGCAAATTGGCGCTAATTTGAATGGAAAAGAGCTTTCAGAAATTAGTGCGGTATTAATTGCAATCACCAGAATTAATCATTTCTTTGAAAACTTGGTTAACGAAAAGGTTGAACTACACGTCCTTTATGATGAGGTTAAATTATTTAGTGATTTACCAGAAATTACGGCTGATTTAAAAGTCTCTGTCGATGAAAATGGGAAAATATTGGATTCTGCTTCCAATTCATTAAGTACCATTAGACGTAGAATTAACCAAATCGAAAGTAAGATTAAAAGTAAAATGGATAATTATACGCATGGTAAGCAGGCCAAATATCTTAGTGATGCGATTGTAACTATTCGAGATGACAGATATGTGGTTCCAGTTAAGGCCGAATACAAGGGTAAATTTGGTGGAATTGTTCATGATCAAAGTATTTCTGGACAAACAATTTATTTAGAACCAGCTGGAGTTGTTGAGCTAAATAATGACTTACGTCGCGAACAGATTAATGAGCGAGAAGAAGAAAAACGGA
Source organism: Fructilactobacillus vespulae (assembly GCF_047324295.1). GTDB lineage: Bacteria > Bacillota > Bacilli > Lactobacillales > Lactobacillaceae > Fructilactobacillus > Fructilactobacillus vespulae. The sequence continues at coordinate 1,006,974 of NZ_CP137138.1, forward strand.
TATTAGCTGAATTATCTGATTTGATTAGACCATACCAGTCTGATTTAAAACATAATGCTAAACAAATGGGTCATTTTGATTTAATTAATGCCAAGGCTCGCTATGCCAATGATACTAAGGCAACTAGACCAGCAATTTCTAGTGAAAATCAAGTTAACCTGAAAAACGCTAGACATCCTATGATTGATCCTAAAAAGGTCGTTGAAAACGACATCTCACTGGGATTTGATTATCGACAAGTGATTATAACCGGTCCCAATACTGGTGGTAAAACCATTACGATGAAAACTCTTGGGATTTTACAATTAATGGCTCAGTCAGGTTTGTTCGTTACTGCGGATGAAGGAAGTCAGGCGGGTCTATTTGATAATGTTTTTGCAGACATTGGTGATGATCAATCAATTGAACAGAACTTAAGTACTTTTTCTTCACACATGGATAATATTATTAGTATTTTAAACCAAGTGACGGAACATAGTTTGGTTTTGATTGATGAATTGGGTGCTGGAACTGATCCCAGAGAAGGGGCCGCTTTGGCAATGTCAATTTTGGATGCAATTAGTAAAGTTAATGCAGAAGTCTTATCTACTACTCATTATCCGGAATTAAAGGTCTACGGTTATAATCGTCCAGAAACGATTAATGCATCAATGGAATTTAATGAACAAACATTGAGTCCTACATTTAGGTTGCTAATTGGAATTCCAGGTCAAAGTAATGCTTTGAGTATTGCAAGCAGATTGGGACTAGATGATGCAATCGTAACAGAAGCCGAATCCTTAACTGACGAAGATAGTCAAGATATCAACTCAATGATTAAGAAGTTAACCATTCAAACCAAAAATGCTGATGATCATGCTCGTTTATTAGAAAAAGAATTAGCAGAAGCAACTGCACTACACGAAGAGTTAACGGAAAAGTTTACCAAGTTTGTTAATCAAAAAGAGCAAATGGTTTATAACGCTAAACGTGATGCTAATCAAATTGTGGCGGAAACTAAACAAAAAGCTAATGAAATTATTGCTGACTTGCATCGAAAACAAAAGCAATCTCAAATTAATATCAAAGAAAATGAATTAATTGCAGATAAGGGTAAAATAAATGCCTTGGAACAACATCCTGAATTGAAACACAATAAGGTTTTAAAACGCTCAAAAGCTAAGAAAACCTTCAAGGTTGGCGATGATGTTTTAGTTAAAAACTATGATCAATTTGGAGTTCTAATTAAAAAATTAGGAAATCATGATTGGGAAGTTGAAATCGGAATTTTAAAAATGAAAATTTCCGAAAGCAATCTAGAAAAAGTTAAACCTGAGAAGAAAAAGGTTAAACAACAAACTACAATAAGAAGAACTAGATCATCATCAATGTCAACTACTTTAGATTTACGTGGTGTACGTTATGATGATGCTATGCAAAGAGTTGATCGATATATTGATGCAGCTTTAGTGGCCGGTTATCCATCAGTAACCATTATTCATGGTAAAGGGACTGGAGCCTTACGAAAAGGTGTAATTAGCTATCTTCGTGGGAATCGTCAGGTTAAGGAATTTGGGTTTTCACCAGCAAATTCTGGAGGCGATGGATCAACGGTAGTAAAATTCAAATAGATTGCAAACAATATGTTTGTGTTTTATCGAAACATATCATATAATTTAAGTAGCTTAAGAATAAGGAGGAAACTATTATGGTACATGAAATTACTGATGCAACATTTGAACAAGAAACAGCTAATGGACTAGTTGTTATTGATTTTTGGGCAACCTGGTGTGGTCCTTGTAAGATGCAATCTCCTGTGATCGAGGAATTATCAAATGAAGATAGTAATATTAAATTCTGTAAGATAGATGTTGATGAAAATCAAAAAACCGCTTCAGAACTTGGTATTATGAGTATTCCAACTTTGTTAGTTAAAAAAGATGGTGAAAACGTAGATCAAATTATTGGTTACCATCCTAAAGAACAATTGAAGAAACTTTTAGAAAAATACTAGAAAAAGAAAAACACTTTAAACGTTAGTTTTAAACTAAAACGTTAAAAGTGTTTTTTAATATTTTTTATTCTGTTTCTGAATCGGTAGTTTGATTTAAAGGAAGTGGATTAACTATTTCTGGGTTAAAAATTTGTTTCGATACATCTGAAACTACGTTAATTTCAACGGTTTTTTTTCTTTTAATGTTGTATTCAGCTTCTGTTTCAAATCCAGTATTTTGTTGAATTGTTTGTGCTATGTAGCCAGTTTCCAATGCAAAGTCGGCATCCTTATCGTTTTTAAGTCTTCGTTCGATAATTTCACCGGATAAAGAAACGGTGCTTTTAATTTCGGAGTGTTTAATTAATTCAAGATTACCAAACTTGGATTTTGCAAAAAAAGTAGGGAGAGATTCGGTTTGAACTGGAAACTTCAAACTAAGATTCTTACCAGCCCAATATAAAATGTCATGGTTATCTTGACCTAAAATGTCGTTTAGTAAATTGTCTCTGAGTATTTCAACTCCCCACAAATTAGAATCCAGGATGTTTTCTGCTACTTTGTTGTTTCTATCGATTTCTTTGTTTTTCATTGTCGTTCTCCCATCGCTATTTATACCGATACAATTCTACCATAAAATAACATTCTAAATAAAAACAACGGTTTTGTTGTATAATAAAAAAAGCACTTTTAGGAAGGAGTGAAATAAATGAATTCGAAACCAATTGCATTCATGGATTCAGGAGTGGGTGGGCTATCAGTTTTAAAAGTAGCCTTGTCAGAACTCCCACAAGAAAATATGTTATATCTGGGTGATGAAGCTCATATGCCATATGGTGAAAAGAATCCAAAGCAAATCGTTGATTATTCGTTAGAAATTGGAAATTTTTTCGTTAAAAATCAAGCGAAAATGATGATTGTTGCTTGTAATACAGCAACATCAGTCGCTCTTTCTACACTACAAAAAAATCTTTCTATTCCGGTGATTGGGGTTATTAAACCTGGCAGTGAAGCAGCTTTAAAAGTCACAAAAAATCAAAAAATTGGTGTTATTGCTACTAGAGCAACAATTGCAAGTCATTCTTATCGACAAGAAATTTTAAAAATCAATCCCAAAGCTGATGTAATTGAATTGGCTTGTCCTACTTTTATTCCTTTAGTTGAAAGTGGCGACTATAATTCAGAAGAAGCTAAACAAATTATTAAAGCAGGTTTGAAACAGCTTAAAAATACAGGAATTGATACTTTGATTTTGGGATGTACTCATTTTCCAATTATTGCTAATTTAATTCAAAATGAAATTGGGGAACAAGTAAAGCTAATTGACCCTGGATATGAAACGATTGATTTGGCAAAACAAGTTTTAAAAACTAATGATTTATATGCAAAAAACAATCAAAATATAGTTAATTATTTTACAACTAGTGGAATTAATCATTTTGACGAAATTGGCTCGCATTGGTTACAGCAAAATGTTAAAGCAAAGCTAATTACAACAAGTCGTTTGGAGAATTATCATGACTAAAGAAATCGTGATTGCTACAGGCAATTTAAATAAACTAAGAGAATTCAAAGAAATGTTAGAACCCAAAGGATATGAGGTTAAATCAATAAAAGACTTTCCTGATGTTCCGGAAATAATTGAAAATGGAAGTTCCTTTGAAGAAAATGCTGAAATAAAGGCTAAAACGGTCGCTGAAGCAATTGGGTTGCCAGTTTTAGCCGATGATTCAGGATTGGTAGTGCCATCAATTAATGGGGAACCTGGCATTTATTCTGCTCGTTACGCTGGTGATCATGATGATCAAGCTAATAATCAAAAGTTGCTTAAAAAATTAGGACATTCAGATGACAGAAATGCCTACTTTAAAACTGTGCTAGTCGGAATGAAACCAAATGGTGAAAAAATCAAGGTTAGTGGAATCGTTTCTGGAGAAATTTTGTTAGAAAAACGTGGACAAAATGGATTTGGTTATGACCCATTATTCTTCGTCCCAGGTAAGCAGAAAACACTAGCAGAAATGAGCGATGATGAAAAAAATTCAATTAGTCATCGTGGGAAAGCATTACGCAAATTAACAACGGTAATCGATAATTGGTGATTTAATCTTAATTAGTGTTAAAATAATGGTTAATATCTTATTAAATTGTCATTAATCTGTAATAATGGTATTGTTAACGTGTTATTAAACGTTTTTAGGAGGTAGTTCAATGACTATTGGACAAATCGCAGCATTAATTGCTGCAATTGCTTTTGTTGTATTAGTAATTTTTATTGGTATTTTCTTATTACAATTGGTTAAGAATTTAAATGATGTTTCTCGGAATTTAGAATCAATTACGATTGATGTGAACAGTTTGTCTGATGAAGTGAACGAATTGTTGACTAACGTTAATGATCGAATTGATCAAATTGATCCAGTATTTCAGGCTGCTGCAGATTTGGGAACAACTGTTAGTGAAGTTAACGAACGTGCTAAAAGTACTGGTGATAGTTTAAAGAAAAAGTTGGATCTTTTTAAGAAAACTTCAGCACTTAGTTTGGCAGCTAATTTAGTTACTAAACCATTTAAAAAGAAAAATAAAAAATAGTTTTTAACTAAGGAGAACAAAATGAGTTTAAAAAAGGGATTATTTTTAGGAGCGCTTCTAGGTGGAGCAGCAACTTATGCGGCATATCGAGTTCTTGATGAAGAGAAAAAATATGAAATCAGAAATCGTGTTTTAGATGTAGTTGAAGATGCTAAAGACCGAGCAGTTGACTACGTTTACTATGCTGCTGATTCCATTGAAGATGCCAAAGATAATGTGAATGATCACGTTACCGACTATAAGGATTCATTCAGTGATACAACCGAAAAAATTGCTGATAAAATTTTAGATCTTAGAGAAGACTTAGGAGAGCTACAAACTTATTTAAATATGGTTCCAGTACCTAAAGAATATCAAGAAGATTTAGAAAAAAAGAATGATAGTGATGATATCACTGTTGATATGGATGATGCCTTTACAATTGATCGTAAAGACTCTGATTCTGAAGCAAAAAAAGATAAAGAATAATTATTTAAACTAGCATTAATAGTGCTAGTTTTTTTTAGCTTGAATGTAACCGCTTGCTCTGATATTCTTAAGTATATGGATTGACGTATAAAAAGAAGGTTTGGACTAATGAAAAAAAAGCAAACTGTTACAATTTATGATGTTGCAAGAGAAGCAAATGTATCAATGGCAACTGTATCAAGAGTGGTTAACAATAACCACAATGTGAAACCTGAAACTGAAAGCAAAGTTTTAGAAGTAGTGAAAAAACTTAATTATCGTCCTAATGATGTTGCAAGGGGATTGGCAAGTAAGAAAACTACTACAATTGGGGTAATTATTCCCAACGTTACTAATTCTTATTTTGCGTCTTTAGCTAGAGGGATTGATGATATTGCTGAAATGTATAACTACAATATTATTCTAACTAATTCAGACGGAGACCATAAAAAAGAAATGAAGGTTTTAAATACCTTATATTCTAAACAAGTTGATGGAATTATCTTCATGGGAAATGAGCTATTGGATTCAGTTCGAACTGAACTAATTAGTGAGAGAATTCCGGTTGTATTAGCAGGTTCAGTTGATCCACAAAAACAATTTGCAAGCGTTAATATTGATTATCAAAAGGCAGTTTATACACAAGCTACTAAATTGATTGAACAAGGGAATCGAAAAATTGCCTTTGTTACCGGTGGATTGAATATACCAATTAATCGGGAATACCGCTTAAAAGGATATCTTGATGCTTTAGCGACCGCTGATATTGAATTTGACGATAGTTTGGTCTTTGATGTTTCTAATATTAATTATGAAAATGGTTATCAGTTGAAGGACAAGTTATTAAGTGCTGGAGCGACTGCAGCAATTGTAAGTAATGATCGTGCGGCTGCAGGAATCATTAATTCAATGAATGATTCAGGAATCGTGGTTCCTGATGAATTTGAAGTAACGACTAGTGATAATACTGAGCTAACTAAAATGATGAGACCCACCATTTCTACAATTACGCAACCACTGTACGATATTGGTGCGGTTTCAATGAGATTATTAACTAAAATGATGAAGAATGAAGAAGTAGTGGAAAAAAACATTTTACTTCCGTTTGGAGTCGATTATCGTAACTCAACTAAGTAGCAGTAAATTTGATTATGAGAAGGTTTGTTGGTATAATCAAAGCTGTTAATTTCGGTTTAAGAAAGGAGTGCTGAAACATGTCAGGACATTCAAAATGGCATAACATCCAAGGTCGTAAAAACGCCCAAGATGCTAAAAGAGGTAAAATTTTCCAAAAAATTTCACGTAACTTATATCAAGCTGCAAAATCAGGTGGTGTAGATCCAGATGGAAACCCACAATTAAGACTTGAATTAGAAAAAGCTAGAGCAGCTAACATGCCTAAGGATAACGTTCAACGTGCCTTAGACAAAGCTTCAGGTGTTGGTGGCGCTAACTTCGAAGAAGTAACTTACGAAGGTTACGGACCTGGTGGTACTGCTGTTATGGTTTCAACTTTAACAGATAACAAGAACCGTACCGCAGCCGCTGTTAGATCAGCATTTACTCATCATGGTGGTTCATTAGGTACTAATGGATCAGTTGCATACAACTTCGATAGAAAAGGTTATATCGTTGTTTTACGTGATGAAACTGATGATGATGAAGATACAATGTTAATGGCTGCTTTAGATGCAGGTGCAGATGACATGAAGGCAACTGAAGATGAATTCCAAATTTTCACTGATCCTTCAAGTATGGTCGCAGTTCGTGATGCATTACAAGAAGCTGGTTATCCACTTGATACTTCAGAAGTTCGTCTTTTCCCACAAACTGTAACTGAAGTTCCAGCTGATAAAATTTCACAATACACTGGTTTAATTGATGAATTATCAGAAAATGATGATATTCAAGATGTTTATGAAGCAGCAGTTATTCCAGAAGATGCTGAATAATTAAATAATTTCAAAAAAGATTCTATCTTAAAATAAGATAGAGTCTTTTTTTTCGTATCTAATATAAAGGATGTGAAAAAATGGAAATTAGTAAATTATTTGAACAAATTATTGAGTTAGCAGTACAAAAAAAGGCCTCAGATATATATTTTTTGCCTAAAAGTAAAAATTATGAGGTCAAGATTCATACTAGTAATGGGGTTATTCAATTATCAGAGCTTGACTTTAGTCTCGCCAAACGGGTGATCACTTTTTGTAAGTATCAAAGTGGTATGTCAGTTTCAGAAAAAAGACGCCCACAAATGGGATCAATTTCATATATTTTAAAAAAACAGAAGTTACGGTTTAGATTGTCATCAGTAGGTAATTTTAATAATCATGAATCATTAGTTTTACGGATTATTTATGATAACGAAAAAAATGATTATCAATTTTTTGAATCACATAGTTTAGATGATTTGATTAATCTATCTAATCAGCGTGGCTTAATGCTTTTTGCAGGTCCAACTGGTTCAGGTAAAACAACTACAATTTATAAAGTTGCTCGTGCTCTACCTAATAACGAAATTGTCATGGCAATTGAGGATCCTGTAGAAATTTTTGAAGATCGGTTTTTACAATTAGAGGTAAATAATCGAGCGGATATGGGATACGCTAATTTATTAAAAGTGGGTTTGAGACAGCGGCCTGATGTTTTCATAATTGGAGAGATTCGAGATTCTGAGACTGCAAAAATGGCAGTTAGGGCCGCACTTTCTGGACATTTAGTTTTCAGTACGATTCATTCAAAGACTCCTGGTGGCACAATTCAAAGATTATTAGAGTTAGGCGTAGATGACAGTCAGCTAAAGAGTGCACTCAATTCAGTTACATATCAAAGATTAATTCCTAATCAAAACAATCAGAGTTGTGCATTATTAAGCACTAAATCTAAAAATGTTTTTGAAATGAAATCAGATGATCTTGATAAATGGCAGTCAGCTTTAAATAGACTAAATGAAAAGGGGCTGATTACAAATGAAAACTTTGAAAAGTATAAATTCGGATAAAATTGGGTTAAAAAGGCAAGCGTTCATTTTAAACACATTATCAGATTTGTTAGAAACTGGGTTTTCGGTTCAACAAAGTTTAAAATTCATAAAAACGGTGTCCAAACCCAATGCAAAGATAATTACAAAAATTCAGTCAAGTCTGCTTGATGGTTATTCGTTGCCCGAAGCGATGAAATTTTTCTTAAGTAAGACCATTTACCAACAATTAAAAATTGCTGATAATCATGGGCAAATAGTTGCCGGATTGAAAGAAGTTGCTGAATTTATTTTAGAAAAAATGAAGCAAAAAAATAAAATTAAGGAATTATCTTTTTATCCTATTTTATTATTTACTTTTTTATTTTCGATTATATTGGCTATCAAAATAATTATATTACCGGCAACTAGCATTAAGTCCAGCTCTGAGACAAGTGGCAATTTATATGGATGGATTGGCTTATCTTTGATTGTAATTATTGGTACTAGTTTATTAATTTATAAATTTAAACGCTTTGACAGAATGAAACAGGTCGAATGGTTAATCAGAATTCCATTAGTTGGGAAAATATTTTTTGAATATTATCAGTATTATCTTGCAACTAATCTAGCTTTAATGCTAAAAAATGGTTTAGATATGTATAAAATTGTCGCTGTTTTTAAAGAATTTGAAGAAAGTACATTTTTACAAAAAATTGGGCAAGATATAGAAAATGGGTTAAATAATGGAGATAATTTAGAACGAATTTTTGCAAAATATCCTTTTATTTCTGATGAAATGCTGGTGTTTTTATCTAATGGTAGTTCTAATGAAAAATTGGCAATGAATTTAAATGCCTGGGCAAAAATGTGTTTTAAAAGAATGACGAAGGCAGTGGAAAAGATTATTAAATTAATTCAGCCGCTTTCATTTGTAATTATCGGAATAACAATTACAGTTACTTACTTAAGTTTGTTAATGCCACTATACCAATCAATGGAGAATATATAATGAAAAAAAGAAAAGCTTTTACTTTAATTGAAATGACAATTGTTTTATTTATTATTTCTTTGCTTATTTTAGTAATGATTCCTAATCTTAATTCACAAAGAAATCGGGCAAATACAATCCATGGATCTGCAATGGTTAATGTAGTGCAAACGCAAGTTGATGCTTACCAGGACGAATTTGGAAATGAAAATGTTACCTTGGAAAAATTAGAAGAGAATAAATATTTATCAAAAAAACAAATTCAAAAAGTGAATGAAGAAAAAATAACAATTGAAAATAACAATGTTAAGCAAGGGTAAAAAGCAAGGATTTACCTTAGTTGAGAGTTTGGTTGTTTTAGCAATCAGTGCTATTACAATTTTAGTTATTATTTTTTCAACTGCAATTGTTAAACAAAATAGTTATGGCGAACGGGTATTTTGGAATGTATTTAATGAAAAATGGAATGGAGCAATCCAAAAAAGTAGAAATGATAAAAAAATAGTTAGGGTCGAGTTTTCAACTAGCAATCGGGTTATATTTTCTAGTTATGATAATCGAAGATTAAATCGAGATGTACTCCCAATGCCACAAGGTTTAAAAACAGAAAAATGGAATGAAATTGTAATCAATGAAGATGGTTACGTAAAGCCGCAGACGGTGGTTTGGTTTTCTGAAAATAGTAATACTAGGATTTGGCAAAAATTTCAATTAGGATGGGGGACTTATAACTTTGAAAGGAAAAAGTTTCATAGATCTGGTTATTCTTTGATTGATACTTTGATTGGATTTGCAATAATTTGTTTTACCGTAATCCTTTATTTAGAAACTTCACATCAATTTAATTTAAAGATGATTCAAAGTAACCAGGAAATGATACTAGTAAGAGAAAAATATGACAGAGAAAAATAGGTGTTTGATTGAGAAAAGACAGGCATTTTCTCTAGTGGAGACTTTGGTTTCTTTGGTAATAATTTCGCTGGCAATTTCAATAATGATGATTACCCTAAATCAGATTAATTTATATAATAAAAATAACATTGATACTAATAGTTTATATCGTTATATAGATCTACTTGAGTCTGATCAATATAATTTCGAAGTGCTTGACGTTACTAATAATAAAGTTAAATTGTATAGTACATCTAAACAAAGAAACTATAATTTAACGATTTATAAAGATGTGATTCGACTTGCTACTACGGATGGTGGGTATATGCCACTTTTAAATCATGCACAATCAACTAAGTGGATGATCAAAGATGATTATTTATTTTCTGAGATAACCATTGGAGGTAAAAAAATTGAAACCAAGATACACGTTAAGACGAAACGGTAGTTTAACAATTCTTGCAATTATTTTTTTGCTGATTGTATCAACGGTTCTTTTCTACCAATTGCAAGACACAAAGTCTAAAATTAAAAGTAATCAAATCAGAATAAATAGAATGAAATCAGATCTTAAATAGGTTCCTAAATCTTGAAATATCCTAATATATTAGGTACTATTGACCTATGTAACTCATAGAAGGAGCTGATTATTCTGTCTGAGGAAAATGTTACTACTTTATACCAGGTATTTGATCAATCTACTACAGTACTAATGAATGCATTGGATACTTCCTATTTGGATGCTTTTATTGAAACTGTTGATAATATGATTGATGATAATACTGTTCGGGTTGAAGATGGTATTCCAAATGAAAAAGTTGTTCACCAACTAGAAAATTTATATCAAACTGTTGATTTGAATAAGAATGATTCGCTTACGATTAGAAAAGCTATTCAAATGGCTCTAATTAGGTCAATAAAAGTTGATAAAATTCAATCAATTCATCAAATAACACCAGATTTAATTGCTTATATAATCGGATACTTAGCAATTCCCTTGTATAAACAAAACGAAGAATTAACTATATTTGATCCAGCTGTGGGGTCAGGTAATTTGTTAACTTCAATAATTGATCAAATTTCTGACGAATTAGGACAAAAGATTAAAGGAATTGGTATTGATAATGATGATTCTTTAATATCTGTTGCAAGTATTAGCAGTAGTTTACAAAAATTAGATGTTGATCTTGTTCATCAAGATAGTATTGATGAAATCAGTTTGCCACCAATTGACTTGGTTGTTTCTGATCTTCCCGTTGGTTTTTATCCAATCGACGATAATGTTGAAGATTTTGAAACTAAATCGGTTTCAGGACATTCTTACGTTCATCACTTGATGATGGAACGTTCGATTGAATGTCTTAAAGAAGGTGGATTTGCCTTTTTTGTTGTTCCTAGTAACCTATTTCAAACTAGTGAGGCTAAGGGATTATTAAAATGGATGCAAGATAGTGCTTATCTGCAAGGAATTTTGAATTTGCCTAGTGAATTGTTTTTAAATGACGAAGCACAAAAGGCGATTATGATTCTTCAAAAACATGGTCCTAATGCTAAACAAGCTGATAAGGTAATGCTTGGAGAATTTCCATCATTTAAAGACGTTGATAAATTACAAAAATTTATTAACGATACTGTTGATTGGGAAGAAAAAGATTTATTATAAATTTAAAACAGATTATTAAGGGGATTTATTATGAGTAAATTTATCGCGGTTAATGCCGGTAGTTCAACATTGAAATTTAAGTTATTTGATATGCCAGAAGAAAGTGTTATTGCTGATGGTGTGATTGAAAGAATTGCAATGCCAGATTCACACGTTGAAATTAAGTATGGTGATGGCCAAAAATATGATGAAATTATGGATGTTGAAAATCATGAAAAAGCCATCCAAATTTTATTGGATCAATTATTAGATCTTAAAATTATTGCTGATTACTCTGAAATTAACGGAGTTGGTCATCGAGTTGTTGCTGGTGGAGAATATTTTGACAAATCAGTTGTCATTACTCCGGATGTAATGGAAAAACTAGAAAGTTTAAAAGAATTAGCACCTCTTCATGAACCAGCAAATGTTACTGGAATTAAAGCTTTCCAAAAAATCTTACCAAACGTTATCAGTGTGGCTGTTTTCGATACTGCTTTCCATGCTACTATGCCAGAAAAAAATTATTTATACAGTTTACCTTATGAATATTACCAAAAACATGCTGCTAGAAAATATGGTGCTCATGGTACTAGTTACCGTTATGTTTCTCAAAAGGCCGCTGATGTTTTAGGCAAGCCAGTAGATGATGTTAACCTGGTTATTATGCATTTAGGTGCTGGTGCATCAATTTGTGCAATTAAGAATGGTAAGTCATTTGATACTTCAATGGGATTCACACCAGTATCTGGAATTACAATGGCAACTAGATCAGGTGATGTAGATCCTTCATTGTTAGCTTACATTATGGGTCAAGAAGGTATTACTGATATTAATGAAATGATTGACGTATTAAATAATAAATCTGGTTTGTTAGGTATTTCTGGAGTTTCTGCAGATATGCGTGATGTTGAAGCAGCAGAGACAACTAACCATCAAGCAAAAGTAGCTAGAGAGATTTACATTAACCGAATTGTTAAGTATGTGGGTGCATATATCACTGAACTAGGTGGAGTAGATGCAATTGTATTTACTGCTGGAGTTGGTGAAAACAGTATTACGGTTCGTAAAGAAGTTACTGATGAATTAGGATACTTTGGTGTTAAAATCGATCAAGACAAAAACAACGTTCGTGGCGTTGTCAGAGATTTAAGTACAGACGATGCTAAAGTTAAAACTTTATTAGTTCCAACTGACGAAGAATTAATGATTGTCCGTGATGTTCAAGCCCTTTCTAAATAAAAAAATGATAAAACACTTTAATGAAGTGAACCCCCTGAGTTGGAGTAAATCCAAAACTCAGGGGGTTTTATTATGTTTTCAGCTAAAATAAAGAAACAAGTTTTAAGTGAATATCTACAGGGAACTTCGTCCCTATTACTTATGAAAAAGTATGGTATCAAAGGAACTGCGACGATTTATCAGTGGCTCAATCTATTTAAAATTTTTGGCGATCAAGGATTAGAAAATTGTCGGAGGAAGACATTTTATGACTATTCCTTTAAAATCAAAGTTATCAAATGGCGACAAGAACATCATGCCTCATATCCAGCAACTGCAACCCATTTCAGATTGAAACAACCGATGATAGTTTGGGACTGGGAACGAAAACTGATTGAGGGACGTCTTAAGCCATATAAAGGACGGTCTTTAAAAATGACAGATAAATCTAAACAATCTAAGACATTGAAACAACTTCAGGAGGAAAACGAGCTTTTACGATTTCGGGTAGCATACTTGGAAAAACTCGAAGCCTTGGCACAGAAAAAATCTCAAACAAAGAAAAAGCCCAGCTAATAACTGAGCTAAGGCGTAAATTCAATGTTAAATTAGTTGTAGCTTTAAAAGCAGTACACATGTCGAGCAGCAGTTACCACGATGCACTTCATCGTAAATATCAATCAGGATCATCAACGTTAGTTGATGAGATTAAAAGTATTCGTTTGGAAAATCCTGATTACGGTTACCGAACAGTGACTTTAGCGCTTAAAAATAAGGGAATCATCGTTAATCACAAGGCAGTACTTCGTATTATGCGTGAAAATAATCTACTTTGTCAGGCATTCAATCGACGAACGAAAAAGTATAACTCTTATAAAGGAACTGTAGGTACAGTTACCCATAACCGTTTAAATCGTCGTTTTAAAACGAATCGTCCATTTCAAAAAATCGTTACTGATGTAACGGAGGTCCGTTGGGGTAATCAAACGATCAACGAACGTGCATACTTTACAGCTTATATGGACCTTTATAATGGAGAAATTCTTGAATGGAACATTGGTCGTAGACCAACGGTAGACTTTGTCACACGACCCCTTAAACGATTAGTGGCAAGATGTTCATCCTTACCATACCGTATGACAATTCATTCGGATCAAGGGTTTCAGTATCAGAACTTTAGGTACGTGAATATTTTGCGACAAGCTCGCGTTTTCCAAAGCATGAGCCGCAAGGCCACATGCCTAGATAATGCGGTAGCTGAAAGTATCTTTCACATTCTTAAAGTTGGCACGGTTCACAATTATCAATACCAAAACTACGAAGAGCTAGAATCTGCCATTACAAATTACGTAGATTATTACAATAAACATCGTATTAAAACAAAATTGGCCGGTATGTCACCGGTAAAATACCGGGAACATACCAGCCAATTAGTAGCTTAGAAATTCACTCCAATTTATGGGGTTCACTTCATAAACAAGTGTTTTTTTATTTAGACAAATTTCGAATAAACAAGTATAATTTTATTAATAGCTTTAACTGTTAATGAGAGGATGTTTATTTTGAAAAACGAAAAAAATGACATGTCTAGAGGTTTAAAGAGTAGACATGTCCAATTAATAGCACTAGGTGGAACGATTGGAACAGGTTTATTTTTAGGAGCTGGTAAGTCGATTCACTTAGCCGGTCCGTCAATCTTATTAGCATATTTAATTGCTGGATTAGCTTGTTTCTTTTTAATGAGAGCATTAGGTGAACTATTACTTTCAAACACTAACACGGTTTCATTTATTGATTTTATTAATAAATACATGGGAAAGAGAACCGGATTCGTTGCTGGTTGGACTTATTTGGTTTGTTGGATTACCATCGCAATGGCAGAAATTACTGCTTCTGGATTATACGTTCAATATTGGTTCCCAGACATACCAATTTGGGCAACTGCCTTGTTTTTACTAGTTATCTTATTCTTGATGAATTCAATAACGGTTTCTGCATTTGGTGAAACAGAGTTTTGGTTTGCAATAATTAAAGTGGTTGCAATTGTCGTATTAATATTGGTTGGGGTTATTTTAGTGACAATGAACTATAAAACTTCTGTTGGTCATGCATCTGTTACTAACCTAACTGACGGTAGTTTCTTCCCCAATGGATTTAAAGGTTTCTTTCTTTCCTTCCAAATGGTGGTATTTAGTTTTGTAGGGGTGGAAATGATTGGAATGACTGCTTCTGAAACTAAAGATCCGAAGAAGATTATTCCTAAATGTATTAATGATGTTCCAGTTAGAATTATCTTATTCTACATTGGAGCATTGGTTGCACTTATGTGTATCTATCCTTGGTCACATGTATCACCAGATTCAAGTCCATTTGTACAAGTCTTCCAAGGAATTGGGGTAAAACCTGCGGCAGCAATTGTTAACTTTGTTGTTTTAACAGCAGCTGCATCTGCATGTAACAGTGCAATCTTTACAACTGGAAGAATGTTGTATTCATTAACCAGTGAAAGTAATAATAAATTAGGTAAAAAGTTAGGTACGTTATCTAAAAGAGGTCTTCCTTACAACGCAATCCTTTGTTCAACAATTTTGATTGCTCTTTCAGTTATTTTAGATTTCATTATGCCTAGTGGAGTTTTTGATTTTATTTCTAGTGTTGCTACTACTTGTTTCCTATACATTTGGTCACTAATTGTAGTTGCTCACTACAAATATCGTAAATCACTTAGTCTAGATGAAACAAAGCAATTAATTTTTAAAATGCCAATTTTCCCTTATTCAAACGCATTCACAATTTTATTTATGGTGATGGTTGCGATTGTTTTAAGTTTCCAAACACAAACGCTAGTTGCGTTAATTGGATCAGTAATTTGGTTAATCGCTTTATATGCATTTGATTTCTATAAAAATAAATAATAAAAGTCGATGATTTAGATCATCGACTTTTTTGTATGGTTAGTTTACTTTTAAATGTTAAAATTGATATTAACGACGGAGGTTAGACTATTGAATAATAAAATTGCAATTTTACACACTAATGATCTACATTCACATTTTGAAAATTTTCCCAGAATCCAACGTTTTATGCAAAATGAAACGACAAAATTGGAAAAAGAGGGTTATCACGTTTTACGAGTAGATGATGGTGATGCAATTGATAGATTCAATCCTTTAACGGATGTAACTAGCGGACGTGAAAATGTTAAGTTGTTAAATCAGCTTCATTATTTTGCTACCACAATTGGTAATAATGAAGTTTTAACAACCTCACATGATGAATTAAATCAATTGTATGATCAGGCTAATTTCGATGTTTTAATTGATAATGTGATAGATGAAAAAACTGGTGAATACCCTAAATGGGCAAAGTTATATAAAGATTTAAAATTAAAAGATGGCAAAATCATCAGATTTATGGCTTTAACTTTTCCTTATGCCACTTTTAATGATTTAGGTTGGGATGCTAAACCGGTCTATGAAACCATTCAAAAATTAATTGAAAAGTGGAAGGGTCAATATGATTGTTTAATTTTACTTTCACACTTAGGAATTAATTTTGATCGAGAAATTGCTGTCAAATTTCCTGAAATTTCAATTATAATTGGAGGACATACTCATCATTTGCTTGAAAATGGTTTGTTAATCGATAATACCTTATTAACTGCTGCCGAAAAGTGGGGCCATTATATTGGCGAAATTACGTTTAATCTCGACGATGGCGTAGTTAAAAATAGAAAAGCTAAGACCATTAAAGTAGATAAATTGGCTGTTGATAATCAAGATGAAAAATGGGTTTCTAATTTAGATCACCTGGGCCGTAGTAAACTTGCAAAACGAAAGGTTGCTGACTTACCACAAAAGTTATCAACGTCTTTAACGGATGATAACGATTTGATTGAAGTTGGACTAAATGCAATGAACCAATACGCTGGGACCCAAGCAGCTGTTTTAAATACTGGGTTGTTTTTAGATGATTTAAGCGCTGGAATTGTGGACATGAATCAAATTCAAAAAGTTTTGCCACATAATATTCATGTGATGAAAACTGAACTTTATGGTTATGACTTGTGGCGATTAGTTAAAGAGATGGAAAAAAACAAGAAGTTTTTAATTCGTTTTGAGCAAAAAGGAATGGGTTTCAGAGGGAAGTACTTTGGAAAATTAATTTATAAGGGATTATATTTTGATGAGAAGAAACAGCAGCTCTTCTTTCAAGATGAATTGGTGCTACCTTATCAAAAATATGAAATTGCTTTATTAGACCATTATAATTTCATCCCATTTTTCCCAACTATCAATATTGTAGGTAAGAATCACATATACTTTGAGGGAACTTTAAAAGAAATGTTTGCTGAGTATCTAACAAAAAAATATCCAATAAAGGGTGGAAGTAATGAAACATAGTGAAATTGAAGAAATTATTGAACAAAGAAAAAAGGATCGATTAAAATATGCCAATATTAGTCAGACTGACGAGGAAACCCTTGATATTAATGGGCATGTTTATAAGATTATTGCAAATGAAAGAAGTGCATTTGACTTAACTCAATTTATCAATGCATTTAATCCAATCTTTACTCATTTTGATTATATTGTTGGTGACATTGGCTACGGTCAACTTAGATTAAAAGGTTTTTACGATGATAGCCGAAACGTTGAACAAGATTTAAAGAAAAGTGCGATTCGTGATTATTTATATGATTATGTCAATACGGGTTCTAATTACTTCGTACTGCATAATCTAGAGGCTAGCATAGTTAAGGAAACCAAACCGAAAAGTAATCAAAGTGCTAAAAATAAAAAAGCACCAAATAAAAAGCCTGCTAATAAGCGAAAAGCTAGCGGTCGCCATAATCAAGGAAAATCAATCAAGCCTAAAAATACTAATAAGCGACGTAAATTTACAATTAGACAAAAGGGTAAGGACTAGTATATGAAAAGATATAAAGGTTATTTAATTGATTTAGATGGAACTATTTATCAAGGTAAAATTAAAATTCCTGCAGCCAAGCGATTTATTGAAAGGTTGCAAAAAAACAATATTCCATTTTTATTTGTTACTAACAATACGACTAAGCATCCTAAAGATGTAGTTAAAAATTTAGCAGAAAATCACGATATTTTTGTAACGGTAGATAATGTTTATACTGCCGGTCAGGCAACAGCTGAATATATTTCAGCTGACGCTGATAAAAAACAACTAGGTAAAACTGCATATGTGATTGGAGAAAACGGATTAAAGGGGCTAATTAACCAAGCTAACTTTGATATTTATACAGAAAATCCTAATTATGTAATAGTTGCTTTAGACCGAGATTTAACTTATCAAAAATTGGCCCAAGCAGTTCTTTATGTGAATCAAGGGGCTAAATTCATTGGAACGAATGCTGATACTTTGATTCCAAGTACAGAAGGAATGCTTCCTAGTGCAGGGGCTTTGATTGACTCTGTTCGTTATGCAACGGGGATTAACCCAACTATCATTGGTAAACCAAATGATTTAATTGTTAAAAATGGCGCTCGAAAGCTAAATTTAGCTGATGATGAAGTGGTCATGGTTGGTGATAATTATAATACTGATATTTTGGCCGGAATAAATGCCAACGTCGATACTTTGTTAGTATATTCAGGGGTATCTACTAAAGACCAAATTAAAAATGTTGCTAAAAAACCAACTCATGAAATTGATAGTTTAGATGACTGGAATGTATAAATTTCAAGATTATGTTTTTATACTAGTGACATTATTTTTTTGTATTAGTTTAACTGTCTTTCTTACCATTAATTCAGTGTATCTTTATCACATTTATATAATAATTTGTAAATTAGGTGTGGAGTTTAAAGTTTCAAATCACACTTTGCTGCAAAATTATCACTCGATGGTTTACTTCATTCAAAATCCATTTTTAAACGTTCTGGGCCTTTCAAAATTTTCGTTATCTAATTCTGCGCTTAGTCATTTTAAAGATGTTAGAAAGCTCATATTGCTTTCTGATGTGGTTTTAATTATTAGCAGCAGTTATTTATTGTGGTTAAGAAAGAGTAAAAACTTAAAGTTTTTACTAGTTAAAACTAATGAGTTAATTAAACGTTTAATCATTTCGTTAAGTATTATTACAGTAATAGTGCTTTTAGATTTTCATGAAATCTTCATATACTTTCATATTCTGTTATTTAGTAATCAAAATTGGTATTTTAATCCAAAAAAAGATCCGATAATTAATGTATTACCGGATCAGTATTTTTTATTATGTTTTACAGTAGCGTTAATTTATCTATTTTTATTACTATTATTTTTTTATTGGAAAGGAACTGCTAAACCTAAAAAGTAATTAATTATTTTTTATTGTCTAATCTAGATTTAATAATTCCAATAATTGCTGGGATTAATGAGATTACAACGATAAGAATTACAATTACAGAGAAGTGTTTTTGGACGAAGGGAATGTTTCCGAAGAAATATCCACCACCACAGCAAAGGGCTACCCAGGTAACACAAGCAGTAAAATTATACTTGATGAATTGTTTGTAGCTGTAATTACTACTTGCTGCTACAAATGGTGTAAAGGTTCTAACAATTGGCATAAATCTTGCTAGAAAGATGGCGATTGCTCCATGCTTAGTGAAAAAGTTATGGGCGTGATCAAAGTCTTTCTTTTTTATAAACTTACTTAGAAAGGGATTGTCTGTAATGGCAAGTCCTACTTTTTTTCCAATAAAGAAGTTTAATGAATCTCCAATTAATGAAGCGAAAAAGAAAAGGAGAACAAAAATAATAATGCTCAAATGATATTTAGGGTTAGCTGAAAGGGCGGCAGCTGCAAATAGCAATGAATCACCAGGTAAGAATGGTAAAATAACTGCTCCTGTTTCAACCAAAATAATTAAGAATAGGAATAGGTAAGTCCAGTCACCAAAAGTATTTACAATTGAAATTAAATGTTTATCTACGTGTAAAACAAAATCTATCAGGGTACTCATATATATAGGAACTCTCCAATCATTTAGTTATAATACTAGTGTATCAAAGTTTATGATTCTAAACTAAAATCTAATGAAATTTTAATATAAAAAAGTTGTTGACGAACCTAAAAAATGTTGGTAATATATTGATTGTTGATTTGGTTAGCAATTACCAAGTTTAAAGAAATTATTTATTTAAATTTCTTCTTGACATTGATTCTTAATGTCATGTATAATGATGTAGTTGTCTTGTTCAAGGCCTGCAAAAATCAATTATTCCGACATAGCTCAGTTGGTAGAGCACCTGACTGTTAATCAGGTTGTCGACGGTTCGAGCCCGCCTGTCGGAGTATTATGGAGAGTTGTCCGAGCTGGCCGAAGGAGCATCATTGGAAATGATGTAAACGGATTAAAGTCTGTTTCGAGGGTTCGAATCCCTCACTCTCCGTAAGATATTAATATGACCCGCTGGTCAAGTGGTTAAGACACTGCCCTTTCACGGCAGTAACATGGGTTCGAATCCCGTGCGGGTCATTTTGGAGGATTAGCTCAGTTGGGAGAGCGTCTGCCTTACAAGCAGGATGTCACAGGTTCGAGCCCTGTATCCTCCATTGATCAACATGGTCCGTTGGTCCAGTCGGTTTAAGACGCCTGCCTGTCACGCAGGAGATCACGAGTTCGAGTCTCGTACGGACCGTAGTTGTTAATAGCAACTATAATTAAATATTTAACATATATAAACATAAGTGGGACATGGCTCTGTAGCTCAGTTGGTAGAGCAACGGATTGAAGCTCCGTGTGTCGGCAGTTCGATTCTGTCCAGCGCCATTTATGGAGGGGTAGCGAAGTCTGGCTAAACGCGGCGGACTGTAAATCCGCTCCTTCGGGTTCGGTGGTTCGAATCCACTCCCCTCCATTTACTTATAGGGATATAGTATAACGGTAGTACATCGGTCTCCAAAACCGCTAATGCGGGTTCGATTCCTGCTATCCCTGTTTATAATGTTATGGCGGTAGTGGTGAAGTGGTTAACACATCGGTTTGTGGTACCGACACGCGTGGGTTCGATTCCCATCTACCGCCCTTTTTCTTACCTTCCTTTATTTGGAAGTAGGGGGCAATTCTTTAGATTCATGGCGGTATAGCCAAGTGGTAAGGCAGAGGTCTGCAAAACCTTTATCGTCGGTTCAAATCCGACTACCGCCTTATGATTTTAAGTAATCATTTGCCGAGATGGCGGAATTGGCAGACGCGCTGGACTCAAAATCCAGTGATCATTGCGATCGTGCGGGTTCGACCCCCGCTCTCGGCATAATTTAAAGTTTCAAAGGCTTTGTATGAACGGTAAAACGTTGGTACAAAGCCTTTTTTGTTTGTAAAAATTTGGTATCCTTGAATAATTTTGTCCGTATTTTGCCCGTTTATACATATTAATAATCATGATTTTAATTTATAACAGCTAATTATTAAGTAATTGATTTTTCTTTTTTTCAAATTCATCTTTAGTAATTATGTCATCATCTAGCAATGATTTGAATTTTCTGATTTCATCAGCATTTGAACGTTTATTTTCCTCTTCATGTGTAAAATAAGCAGTAAAAGTACTGGTTAAAATTCCAACGAAACTGATACCAACCAACATTAATACAATTGCAATGAGTTTTCCAATTTTGGTTACAGGACTAATATCACCATATCCAACGGTCGTTGAAGTTGTAATGGACCACCATAACGACTTATCAAAAGAAATATTTTCCGATAGGGAGAATAGGAGAGAAGCAACCACTAAAATTGAAATAACAACTAATAGAATATAAATAAAACCATTAGTTTTTAAAAATTTTTCAATTCTTCTGTTTAATTTACCTGCAACACCAATAAATCTAAGTAGTTTAGATAATTTCATCAGTTTATTTAATTTTAATAGTTTAGTTATTCTAAAAGCTTTAAATATTGTGAAAACTGAATTTACTGGAATAATTGCTAATAAATCAAAGATATGATGAGTTATAAAGTCTTTTTTATTCTTTGATAGTATAAATCCAATTCCATAGTCTAAAATAAATATTAACCAAATAGATTGATCGATTATACTGAATGGATGTTTTTCGATGTTAATCATTTTTGAGAAGTCTAAAATTACCATTGCGATAGATATTAATGCTAATAGAATTATTATAAATTCATAAATATTGCTGATTATTTTTTTCATTTTTAGAGTCTCACATTTATTATATATTTTATAAATTACATATTAATTACAATTATACCTAATAAATATTATTTTGCTTTAAAAACGAATAATAATCTTTTAAATAATAAAAAAGCCATGAGAACAATTACTTTCTCATGGTTTTTAAGATTTAATCTATAAATTCATCTAGCTGATCACTATCAGGTGTTGTTTTAATCCCATTAACAATTACTTCAATTAACCCAATTAAAAGACCAATTGGAGGGAAGACGAATACAATAATGATCATAATTACGAGAATAACTGGATACCAGATGCTATTCATGAACCGATAAATAAACATCCTTCTTATTTTTTCAGCAGGACCGCCATCATTTTCTAATTGATTTGCGAGGGCTTTACTTAAGAATAGATAAGCATAACTCCAGAATGCAAAAATTAGAAGATAAAATATTTCGGGATCTCGATCATTGACAAATTCTCCCACCCAAGCGGTTGCAACAGGAATTAAGGACATTGAAAATAACCATAAATTATTTAACCAATATATTTTCTTAGTAATATGTTTGGACAAGGTAAACATGTAGTGATGGTTGTACCAGGCAACTCCAATGAAGAACGAACTAACTATGTATGCAAAAAAGTAGGGTGCCTTTTCAAAAATAGCTTCAAAAGTAGGACTTTCTGGAACTTTTAATTCAAGTACCATTATCGTAACAATAATGGCAATAACGGCGTCAGTAAATGCTTCTAATCGTGATTTGTTCATATAAATCTCCTTATAAATTATTTATTAAATTTCAGTATACAATTTTAAATTTTATTAAACCGATTATTTAGCTTTCTTAATAAATTTATATTAATTAACTTGTAATTTATTAATGTAAATTGAGGTTGATTGTTATTTTTTTAAAATATATGCTAGACTCAAACTATCTAAATAATAAGTTGGGGTGCCTTGAGCTGAGATAATACCCATAGAACCTGATCTAGCTAATACTAGCGCAGGAAACTTACTACCTGGTTATAGGGATAACTGGGTATTTCTTTGACTATCTTTATTTACATTGAAAGATTAGCCCTCAGCTCATTGCTGGGGCTTTTTTTATTTAGTAAAAATAGGAATGGAGATTAGTAATGGAAGAACAGTTATTAGCAACCGAAATGAAAAATAGCGTAGAAAAGTTATTGCCGGAATTATTTGAAGATTCATTTATAAAGGGAATCATTAAAGGACATCTTTCTACCGATGTTTTGGTGAATTACGTCCAACAGGATAATTTATATTTAGAAGAGTTTATAAAGTTAGATTCACAGCTTTTAAAAATCATTCAACCCAAAGATTATCAAGAAGTAATTAAAAATCTTAAGGGAGAAAATATTGCTCATGATGTTTTGCTAAAAGCGGCAGTAAGAACTAATCAGCAAGTAATGAGTGAAAAAATTCAAATGAAGCTAACAACCCATTTATATTTGATTCATTTGCAAGAATCTGTTGAAAAATCTCCAAGTATTGGATTGGCAGCGATGCAGGCTTGTCCGTATGTATATTCGTATCTAGCAGACCAAGTTTTGCAAAATATCAGCATTGATAGTAATAACCCGTTTAAAGAATGGTTACAATTTTACTCAAGCAAAAAGAATGATTTTACTTCTAAAATGTTCGAGGTACTAAATCAATTAGGTCGAAATGTTAATGATTTTGAATTTAATCAGGCTATCACTGCTTTTGAAAAAAGTTGTGAATACGAATTAGACTTCTTTAGACAAGCGGTGGAGGATTTATAAATTGGATAATTTAAAACAGTTTCCAGAAGCACTAACTATTGCTGGTAATGACTCAGGTGGTGGAGCAGGAATGGAAGCAGACATTAAAACAATGCAGGCCTGCAAAACGTTTAGTACAAACGTTTTGGTTGGAATAACGGCGCAAAATACACTGGGGGTTCAGGATATTTATCCCTTACCAGAAAAAATTATTAATCAGCAATTCCAGTCCGTTTTTTCTGATTTTGAGATTAAAGCTGCTAAAACGGGAGCATTATTTGATGGGGAACACGTAAGCATAGTTGTTAAAAATATAATGAAATATCGGATTGAAAAATTAGTTGTTGATCCAGTGATGATTGCAAAAGGAGGAGCTCATTTATTAACAGATGAAGCTGTGGCAACGTTAAAAAATGAATTGTTACCCCATGCGTATTTGCTTACTCCTAATCTTCCAGAAGCAGAATTATTAAGTGGACAAGAAATTAAAAAGAACGAAGAAATTGTTAAGGTTGCCAACTCTTTGCAATTAATGGGAGCTAAAAACGTAATTATCAAAGGTGGCCATGCTAAAGGTGAAAAAGTCTTTGATTTTGTGAAAATTGCTAATCAAGATGGATACTGGTTGCAATCTAACCGAATAAGAACTAGTAGAACCCATGGAACCGGAGATACTTTATCAGCGGCAATTACAGCATTTTTAGCACAAGAAAAGGATTTGACTACTTCAATTAAATTGGCACATCAGTATTTGCACTCTATTATTGAGAAACCGTTCATAGTTGGTCATGGACATGGTCCGCTAAATCATGGAGGTTGGTAAAATGATGAAATTTAAGCCAGAAATGTTGAAAATATATCTAGTAATTGGAACGCAAAATGTTTCAAACAGTGAAGAAAAATTATTAGAAATAGTTGAAAAAGCTTGCAAATCCGGTGTTACCACAATTCAATTTCGGGAAAAAGATGGTAGTTTACTGAATTATTCAGAAAAAGTTACTTTAGGAAAAAAGATTCACGAAGTAACACAAAGGTATGAGATTCCTCTATTTGTTGATGATGATTTTGAATTGGCAAGTGCAATCTCTGCAGAAGGAATTCATGTTGGTCAATCAGATGAACGAGTTTTCAAAATTAGGCAACAAAATAAAAATATTATGATTGGATTATCAATTCATAGTTTGTCTGATTTAGCAAAATCTCGTTTGGAATTAAAAGATTGTGATTATGTGGGAATTGGTCCACTTTTTAAAACTAGTAGTAAAAGTGATGCTCAATTCCCAATTGGAATGGCTAAATTAGAAGAAATTGTCCAGAAGGTTAGTTTGCCAACCGTTGCAATCGGTGGAATTAATCTAACCAATATTTCGCAGTTGAAGAATTCTCAGATAAATGGTGTGGCAGTGATTTCGGCAATTACACAAAGCTCAAATATTGAGGCTACTGTGCAGACTTTAAAAAGAGGGGGAGAAAATGACTAAAATAATTGAAGCTATTCGTAAAAAGAATCCAATTGTATTACATGTTGCCAATCATGTTACTCCACAGCATGTAGCTGATGCTACTAATTTTATAGGCGGATCTCCCATAATGTTAGAAGATGAATTAGAAGCAAGCGAACTAACTAAACTTTCTAATTCAGTTTCTTTGAATTTAGGATCAACAACACTAGCTTCACAAAATTTAATCCTAAAAGTTGGGAAAGCCGCTAATAAATTTAAAATTCCAGTGGTCTTTGATCCGGTTGCCGTGGGTGCTTCTAAAGTTAGATTTCAGCGGGCTCAAGAAATTTTATCTAAGGTTGATGTCACGTTAATTCGCGGAAATTTAGGTGAAATTGCGAGTTTAATTAATCTGGAATGGAACTCAAAAGGGATTGATTCAGGATCTGGTTCGGGTGATGGAATTAAAATTGCAAAAAAAGCAGCCCAAATTTTGGGCTGCGTAATTGTGGTTTCTGGTGAATCAGATATTGTTACGGATGGAAAGGAAACCTATTTAATTCAAAATAATGCTCCGATGTTATCTGTAAATGTGGGAATGGGTGATGTTTTAGATGCAATTTTGGCAGTTTTCTTAAGTAATTCGCAGAAAATTAACGAGATAGCTTTGGCAACTGCAATCTTACCGGCAGTCGCAGAAGAAGCGATGAAACAATTTCGTAATCAGCCGGCTAAGTTTTTAAGTCAAACTTATGATAATTTATTTGAAATTAATGATGATAAATTATTAAGTTTAGCCAAGATTGAACGAATTGATTAATTAAAAAGAATAATTTTATTTGCTAAGTCCTGAAGTTAATAAGAAACCTAGCCCACATAGTATTAAGCCTAGTGAGTAACTGGAAAGCATATAAATGAAGATGTTTTTAAACTGGTAACTAAAATAAAAATTAGCATTTTCAGCATTAAAAGTTGAAAAAGTGGTTAATCCACCGATGAATCCAAACATTCCCACTATTACTAAACTATTTTGATTTAGTGCAAAAATAATTCCGGCGATTAGACAGCCAACCATATTTACCAAGAATGTTGCGTAAAGACCTAAATTATTTTGTTTAAATATATTTGTAGTTAAGAAGCGAATTACCGCACCTAATCCGGTACCAATCCCAAAATAAAGGTAGTTCATACTATAGTTGCTTCCTTTCATTTAAATGATTTGCTAGATTATCGCCTAGAATTGCTAAGACTAGTCCACAAACAACGTTTAAAAATAGGTAAATGAAAAATAAGTTGGTTTGATGGACTTGTAATAATTTGTAGGAATCAAGAATCATTCCCGAAAAGGTTGTAAAAGAACCGATAAAGCCAGTTCCCAAAATTTTTGTATATTTTTCTGAAAATCCTATTTTGGCTCCCAAATAGTCAGTCCAAAATGGTAGAAAAAATGCTCCAGATAAATTTATTAATAGGGTTATAAGCGGGAATGAACTAAATATTATATAATCAGAGATTGAATATCTTAGTAAACCTCCGAACATTCCCGAAATAAAAATTAAAAAAATGTTCATTTAATTAACTCTTTTCTTTAAAATATGTTATATTTATTGAAAATTAAAGTCATTTAGTCTTATTATTATTTAGATGATGACAAATTTAATTTTTTCATGTAAAATTAAGTATAACGCTGTTAAGCTTTTAATTATATTTATAATTATTTAATTCTCTAAAAGATGGTATATAATTAGATAGAACGTGTGTATATATTATTTTTGTTTAAAATAAAATTTAGTGATAGAGGTATATGAAATTGGATATTAAAGACAATAGCAGAAAAATCGATGGCGAACTCTGTTTTGGTATTTATAGTGCTAATAAAAAGTTTAATCGTTTCTACCAACATGTTTTGGATAGTTACGGTTTAACGTACCCACAATATGCAGTTATGCTTGTACTATGGGCACATTCACCAATAACTGTTAGAGAACTTGGATCATATGTGGATCTTGATAGTGGTACTCTAACACCATTACTAAAAAGATTACAGAAAAACAACTGGGTAACTAAGGAACGTTCAACTGAAGATGAACGGGTTGTTAACATCAGTATAACTGAACATGCTGAAGAAATGAAAGATGAGATTTTTGCTCATGTAAATCATTGTTATGACATTTTAGGTTTAACTCAAAAAGAAATCAATGATTCACTAAATGTTATTAATCAAATTAGTGATCAACTTGATAAGGTTGATATTAGCAAGATGGATGAATCTAAATAATAGTTTAATTAAAAAGAAGCTAAACAATTTTGTTTAGCTTCTTTTTATATTTTGTTTTTTGCGTTTAATTTGCTAAAATTAGGAGTATTGTTGTACAAAAAAATTAACATATAAAATGGACGAAACGAGGTAAGTAAATTGTCCTTAAATATTGATGAGATAAGAACTCTCTTAATGGAGCATGATTTATTAAAAGATATAAACGTAACTAAGCAACAAACTGAATTTAATTATATTAGTTACGATTCTCGAGATTTAAAAAAAGATTCATTGTTTTTCTGCAAAGGTAATTTTAAACCAGAATTTTTACAAAGTGCCAAGGTAAATGGTGCAATCGGTGTTGTTTCGGAAAATCACTTAAATGAAAGTGCGGGCATGACCGAAATAATTGTTAAAGACATTCAAAAAGCAATGTCAGTTTTATCGGCAGCATACTTTAATTTCCCCCAAAACAAGTTATTTGTAATTGCTATTACAGGTACTAAGGGGAAAACTACCTCATCCTATTTTATATATGATGCAATTAAAAAAGCTACTAATAATAAAACTGCTTTATTTTCAACGGTTAATACGGTGTTGGGTAACCAACCAGAAGATACTTTTAAATCACAATTGACTACGCCAGAATCAATGGACTTATTTAGATACATGAATAAAGCGGTTGAAAATGGAATGAAATATTTAGTGATGGAAGTTTCTTCTCAAGCCTACCTAAAAAATCGAGTTTATGGCTTAAAATACAATGTTGGTTCATTTTTAAATATTTCACCTGATCATGTTGGACAAAATGAACATCCAACTTTTGCCAACTATTTATATTGTAAAGAACAGTTAATTGTCAATTCTAATTCCATGATTATTAATGCAGAGACCACTAACTTTGATGATGTATATCATACTGCCAAAGCTACATGTGATCCGGAAAACATCTATTTATTTGCACGAAATGGTGCAGATATTGATGTTCCCGTTGATTTAGATTTTATTTTCGACAATCAAGAAGATACATTGACTGACAGTAAGATAAAATTAGAAGCAATCTCAAAAAAGGCACAAAAATTAAGCTTAGCTGGTGAATATAGCATTGGAATTCCCGGTGACTATAATGAATCTAACGCGGTTGATGCAATTATTTCAGCTGGGTTAGCTGGTTTTACCAGAAGTGATGTGTTTGAAGGAATTAAAACAACTCAAATACCAGGACGAATGGAAATGTACCAAAGTAAGCAGCACGGAACCGTTTATGTTGATTACGCCCATAACTATGCTAGTACTAAGGCATTGCTCAGCTTTTTAAAGAGAAATAATTCTGATGGAAAAGTTACGGTGGTAGTTGGAAGTCCAGGTAACAAAGGAATTGATCGTCGTGAGGGCTTTGGAAAAGCTTTAAGTGAAGAGGCCGATGTTGCCATCTTAACAACTGATGATCCAGCATTTGAAGATCCATTGAAGATTGCTCAAGAAATTGATTCTTATATTAATCATGACCGGGTCAAAGTTGATTTTGAGTTAGATCGGGAAAAGGCAATTAAATTTGCAATTGAAAATAGTAATGTTAGCGATATTACAGTTGTGATTGGTAAAGGGCAAGATCCTTACCAAAAAATCAATGGTAAAGACGTTCCATATCCTAGTGATTCCGTAGTAGTAAAGGATTTATTAATAAACTTATAATTAAACGAAATTAGAGTGATTATCATTATTGGGTGTAGTAATTAATGGTATAATTTCAATTGAATTGAAGGTAGAGGTAATATCAATGACAAAAGAAAAAGCTAATTTTACACCCGTCTTATTAGGGAGTGATTTTAATGTTTATGGAATGGCGCGTTCATTTTATGAACTAACTGGAAAACCAGTTAAATCATTTGCTCAAACAAGATTAGCTCCCACTAGATATACAAAAATTGTTGATTTAGAAATTATTCCAGGATTCAGCGAAGACCCTACCTGGATTGAATCAATGATGAAAATTAAAGAAAGATATGCTTCCCACCAAGAACCGGTGATTCTAATTGGTTGTGGAGATGGATATGCAGAATTAATTTCAAAACATAAGAGTGAGCTAGAGGATGTCTTCGTTTGTCCATACGTGGATTATTCGTTAATCAAACAACTAAATAGCAAAGAAAACTTCTATAAGCTATGCGATAAGTTTTCTCTACCATATCCAGGTACTAAAATTATTTCTAAGGATGACTTTGAAGCAGAACACTTAGACCAACCATTTGAGTTTCCAATTGCTTTAAAACCCACCAATAGTGTTGAATGGCTTGATATTCATTTTGAAGGGCGAAAAAAAGCGTTTACGATTCATAGCGAAGCTGAATATTTGGATATTGTAAATAAGATTTATAAAAATGGCTATACTTCGGATTTGATTATTCAAGATTTTATTCCTGGTGATGATAGTAATATGCGGGTAGTAAATGCCTACGTTGATAAAAATCATCAGGTTAAAATGATGTGTTTAGGACACCCACTGTTGGAAGATCCTAAACCCGGTGCAATCGGTAACTATACTGCGATTCTACCGGAATACAATGAAGAAATTTATCAACAAATCCAATCATTTTTGGAAAAAGTTGAGTATACAGGTTACGCTAACTTTGATATGAAATGGGATAGTCGTGATCAAAAATATAAATTGTTTGAAATCAATCTTCGCCAAGGACGTAGTAGTTTCTTTGTTACGTTAAACGGATATAATCTAGCGCAATGGGTCGTTAAAGATTATGTTGAAGATAGTTTAAAAAATGAAAAAACCGTTTATGCTAATCAAGATGGCCAAAAACACATGCTTTGGTTGGGTGTACCAAAACGTGTTTTTAAAAAATACGCTAAAGAAAATAAAGAAAAAGAAATTGGAAAAAAATTACTCCGTGAGGGCAGATATGGTTGTACTTTTTGGTATGACAAAGATAGAAATCTTAAGCGTTTAGCTTTGATGGAGTGGATGAATCATATCTATGCTAAAAGTTTTAAAAAATATTTTTATATAAATAAAGGGTAATTATTATGAAAAAGTTTTTTACAATCCTTGGAGGAATGGGGACACAGGCAACTGAGTCCTATATTCACCAGTTAAACAAGCGAACGGATGCTCATAAAGATCAAGATTATTTTAATTATATTTTGGTTAACCATGCTACAGTTCCTGATAGAACTAACTTCATTGTTGATCCCGATAATAATGAGAGTCCACTTACTCCTTTAGCAGAGGACATTGAGCAACAAAGTAAATTAAAACCTGATTTTTTCACATTGCCATGTAATACGGCTCATTTCTTTTTTGAAAAATTACAAAGTTTAACTGACATTCCCATTCTACACATGCCCAACTTGACCGTTGAAGCGATTAAAAATCAATTTCCTAACGCTAAACGAGTTGGTTTGATAGCCACTAATGGTACGCTAAAAGATGGTGTTTACGATAAGCCAATTAAAGCGGCCGGCTATGAACTGGTAATGCCAACCCAAGAAATTGCCAAAGAGACAATGGAATTAATTTATCAAGATGTTAAGGAACAAGACTGGGTTGATGGTGATTTATATCACCATATCTTAGATCAAATGGTAAATGATTTGAATTGTGATGTGGTAATTCTCGGATGTACAGAGATTTCAGTTGCAGAAGAACGTGCTGGTAGTGCAGATTATCCCGTAATTGATGCGCAAATTGAGTTGGTTAATGAAACAATTCGATTGGCTAAAGCAAGTCAAACAAAATAAAAAGTATGTAGATATAATCTACATACTTTTTTTATGGAATTAAAAATAATGAGATAATTGAAACTAAGATAAAGAAAATTGCGATAAATATTAAATATAATTTTAAATTTCCCTGTAATTTTCTTTGATAGATAATATCAACAAATGAGATTGAGCTAACAGTTAGACTAAAACTGGCTAAATCTAATGCGGGATTGGAAGTGAAGTTTCTAATGATTAAGATTACTTCGCCAATTAAGATTAGAAAATAAATAGCTCTTCCCATCATCATTAATTTGACAATTGATTTATCTTTAGTTTGTTTAATTCCCCAAATAAAATTAACAATTAATAAAATCCAGAGAAAAATAATGAGATTGATTAGCATAATTGGTCCTCCATTAATCTAATTATAGCAGCTTTTATTATAATGACATTTTAAGCGTATAATGTTATAATGATGGTGTTATGCGGGCATAGTTTAGTGGTAAAATTTGAGCTTCCCAAGCTTACGTCGCGGGTCCGATTCCCGTTGCCCGCTTTGGGATATTTATCCCAACTTAAAAGAGTAGTAGTAGTGAATAAATTTACAGCAAGGCTAGGATGATGGGAGCTAGTTATTTTATAGCTATGAAAGCGTGCTTTTTTGAACAATAGATTAATAACAAAGTGGGTTTATTCCAACTAGAGTGGTACCGCGGGTTATCTCGTCTCTTACATCTTTTTTGATGTAGGAGTTTTTATTTTTAAGGAGTGAAATAAATGGATTACAAAAAAATTGTAGCAGACGCCGTCTTTAAAGCTATTGATGGTCAAGTAGCAACTGAAGATATTTATAGTAAAATTGAAAAACCAAAAATCGCTAAAAATGGTGATTTATCATTCCCAGCTTTTATTTTAGCTAAGGAAATGCACAAGGCACCACAAATGATTGCTCAAGATATTGTTGCTAATATTGCAAGCGATGATTTTGAAAAGGTCGAAGCAGCAGGTCCATACGTTAACTTCTTCTTGAGTAAAGGAGTAGTAAGTAGCGATGTAATTAAAGATGTGTTAACTAAAAAAGAACACTTTGGAGACAACCATAATGGTGATGATCAAGTTGTAACAATTGATATGTCATCACCAAACATTGCTAAGCCAATGTCAATGGGACATTTAAGATCTACTGTAATTGGTAATTCAATTGCTAAGATTCTTACTAAAAATGGATACAAACCTGTTAAGGATAACCATTTAGGTGATTGGGGAACTCAATTTGGTAAGTTGATTACTGCTTATTTAAAATGGGGTAACGAAGACGATGTTAGACGTGATCCAATTCATTATTTGGTTCAATACTACATTCGTTTCCATAAAGAAGACATTGAACATCCTGAATACGATGATGAAGCACGGGTTTGGTTTAAGAAGCTTGAAGATGGAGATCCAGAAGCCGTTAAACTATGGAAATGGTTTAGAGATGTTTCACTAGAAGCATTCAATCAAACCTACAAAAAACTTGGAGTAGAATTTGATACCTATAATGGTGAATCATTCTACAATGATAAGTTACAAGATGTTGTTGATACTTTGAAGAAAGATAATTTATTGGAAATCTCTCAAGGTGCTTCAGTGGTTGATTTAAGCGATGAAAACTTAAATCCAGCTTTAATCTTGAAAACTGATGGAGCTTCATTATACGTAACTAGAGATATTGCAACCGCTATTTATAGAGATAAAACTTATCATCCAGTGATGAATTTATATGCAGTTGGTTCTGAACAAACTTATTACTTCAAGCAATTAAAAGCTGTATTGAAGAAAATGGGATTAAAATCAGCCTCTGGGTTACACCATATTCCATTTGGTTTAATTACTGTGAATGGTAAGAAGTTATCAACTAGACACGGTAATATCATTTTATTAAATGAAGTTTTAGATGAATCAGTTAAGATTGCTAAACAACAAATCGTTGAAAAGAACCCAACCTTAGCTGATAAAGATAAAGTTGCCAATGAAGTCGGAGTGGGTGCGATTATCTTTGGTGACCTAAAGAATTCAAGAATTGATAGCATTGACTTTAACGTTCAAGAACAATTGAAATTCGAAGGGGAAACCGGACCATACGTTCAATACGCAAACGCTAGATCTCAAAGCATTTTGAGAAAAGCTCAAGATATTGAAATTAAGGCTGATGGAAATTCTCTATCTGACGAAGACTCTTGGGAAATTATCAAACTATTACAATCTTTCCCAGATGTAGTAAAACGTGCTAATGAAGAATTTGAACCTTCAGTAATTGCTAAATATTCATTAAAATTAGCTAAAAGTTTTAATAAATATTATGCACACACTAGAATCTTAAGCGAAGATAATGAACTAGGTGCAAGACTTGCTTTAGTTCAAAGTATTTCAATCGTATTGACTGAATCACTACGTTTACTTGGGGTTAAAGCACCAAAAGAAATGTAATTTTAAGACGATATTTAACTTCTGTTAGGTATCGTCTTTATTATTATCTAATAATTGATTTTAGTTCTTTGTGATACAATACTAAGTAACTTAGTATGAGGAGAATCCTTTGAATGGATAAGATAAAAGAGTTTTTAAAAAAATATTTTAGTATTATTTGGAGCTGGATTAAGAAGTATTGGAGAAGATACCAGTTAACCAGATGGATAATTGTGGTAATTCTTTCAATCATGGTTTTAGGTTCAATCTACCTAACTTTCATTGCTAAAACTGCTCACGTAAAAAACTTGGAATCAAATTTATCTAGATCAACAGTAATTTACGATAAGTCAAACGCAGAAGCGGGTAAGTTGTATGCACAAAAGGGATCTTACGTATCTTATGATGAGATTTCACCCAACATTGAAAATGCAATCCTTTCAACTGAAGATCGTAATTTTTATCATGAACACGGGTTTTCGGTAAAAGGTTTTACTAGAGCATTTTATCTAGCGATTAAAAATCGAGTTACTGGAAATCATATGATCAGCAGTGGTGGTAGTACAATTTCGCAACAACTAGCCAAGAATACATTGCTGTCACAACAACAAACCATTTCCAGAAAATTTAAAGAATTATTCATTTCTGTGGAAATTGAAAATATTTATTCTAAAAAACAGATTTTAACAATGTATATGAATAATGCTTACTTTGGTAATGGGGTTTACGGTGTGCAAGATGCCTCTAGAAAATATTTTGGCGTTGATGCTAAAAATCTACCAGTTGAAGACGCTGCGGCTTTAGCGGGTATGTTACAAAATCCAAGTAATAATCCGATCGATCATCCAGAAGCTGCCAAAAGTCGTAGAAATATAGTTCTACAAGCAATGGCTGATAATCAAAAAATTCCGGAAAATCAACTAAAATTTTACCAAAATAAGTCGTTAGATACGGAAGATAACTTGGAAAATGAAAATAGTTATAAATATCCATTTTATTTTGATGCAGTTATCAATGAAGCAATCAATGAATATGGTTTGACCGAAAAACAAATCATGAATGATGGATATAAAATTTATACTAATTTGGATCAACAACAACAAAGTAGTTTCCAAAGTGACTTTAAAAATCCTAGTCTATTCCCACAAAATGCTGCCGATGGAACGAAAGTTCAGGCTGCATCAATAGCAGTCAACCCTAAAAATGGTGGAGTTCAGGCAGTCGTTGGTGGTAGAAATAATGATGTTTTCAGAGGCTTTAATCGAGCTACTGATATTAAACGTCAACCTGGATCAACCATGAAGCCACTGGCAGTTTATACGCCGGCCATTGAAAATGGTTACTCTTATGATTCAATGCTAAATGATACCAAGAAGTCATATGGTAAGGATAACTACACTCCTAAAAACTACAATGACCAATATTCTGGAAAAGTTCCAATGTATCAAGCTTTGGCTCAAAGTTTGAATGCTCCAGCAGTATGGTTATTAGATAAGATGGGGGTTAATAAGGGATTTGATTCCGTACAACAATTTGGACTTCCAGTCACTAAAAAGGATAATAATCTTGCGCTTGCATTGGGTGGTTTATCTGGTGGTGTTTCTCCACAACAAATGGCAGGGGCCTATACTGCTTTTGCTAACCATGGAAAAATGTCTAAACCATTCTATATTACGAAGATTGTTGATTCAA
Organism: Fructilactobacillus vespulae; assembly: GCF_047324295.1. GTDB lineage: Bacteria > Bacillota > Bacilli > Lactobacillales > Lactobacillaceae > Fructilactobacillus > Fructilactobacillus vespulae. Next base: position 1,042,168 of record NZ_CP137138.1, read on the forward strand.
CTGGAAAAACGGTTGCTGAACACGAAGACAATACCACCCAAATTATGTCTGCATCTACGGCTAGTGAGATGACCAGTATGATGATGGGGGTATTTAATAATGGGACTGGTGCAAGTGCTAAACCAAGCGGATATACAATTGCTGGTAAAACAGGAAGTACAGAAGCTGATAATAGTCAGGATGCTGATGCAACGAGAGATAAATGGATTATTGGTTATACCCCAGATGTTGTGGTTGCAACCTGGGAAGGTTTTGATAGCACTAATACCACTCACCATTTGGAAAACTTGAGTGGAACCGGTGTTAACTACTTGTTTAAACATCAAATGCAAGAAATCTTACCATATACTGATCAAACCCAATTTAAAACTAAGGATGCAGCCACCCTTTATGCGGAAAAAAATAGTAATTTAGTGGATTCATTGGATGATACAAAGGGTTCTATTTCTGATAAAATCGGTAAATTTAATCAAAATGTTACTGAAAAAGCTAAGAGTGCAGCGAAAACTCTTTACGATGACGCTAAGAGTTTCTTAGGACAATAACGGGTTTGGTATGTTAAAATGATTCTATAATAACTAAGAGGAGAATTATTGTATGTCAGACAACAAGATTATTGAACAAGCTAACAAAATGAAGGAAACAGTTGAAAAATCTGAAGAATTTACTAATTTAAAAAATGCTTTTGATGCCTTAAAAGCAGAAAAAGAATCATACAAGGTTTTCACTGATTTCCAAAACAATCAAAATGAATTAAGACAAAAACAAATGTCTGGTCAAGAAATCACAGAAGATGATATGAAATTTGCTCGTGATCTTGCCAATAAAATGAACACACTTCCAGCAATTAAAGTATTGATGGAACGTGAAAAAGCAATGGGTAAATTGATTGATGATGCTAATATGGTAATTACTGATCCTTTACGTAAGTTATACCAAGGTTAAGACAACATCTAAAGGAAGCACTGTCAGTGCTTCTTTTTTTTTATTCAAAAGGAGAATTTTTTATGAAGTTTATACACACCGCTGATTTACACTTAGATACACCTTTTGAAGGACTTAAATCTAATTCTGAAACTCCTAAATCGTTTTGGAATGAACTATACCAATCACCTTATCAATCGTTTAAAAAAATTGTTAGGGATGCAATTAAGGAATCAGTGGATTTTATTTTAATTGTTGGTGATATTTTTGATAGTAAAAATCAAAGTATTGCTGCAATTAGTTTCTTTATTGATCAGATGATGATTTTAGATAAAGCTAATATTCCAGTTTTTCTTTCTTTTGGTAATCATGATTTTCAAGCAAATGGGTTTGATAAATTTGATTTTCCTAAAAATGTATTTGTTTTTGACGATTCAATTACTACTAAATCAATCTCTTTAAAAAATGGAGAAACAGTTGGAATTACAGGATTTAGTTATGCTACGCAAGCGGTCACCGAAGATAAGGTAGTTGAATTTCCTAGTAAATCAAATTTTGATTTTCAAATTGGAATGGTTCACGGGGCAATTAAAACGGGTGAAAATTCTAACTATGCTCCTTTTACAATCGGAGAGATGCTTAATAAAGGTTATGATTATTGGGCGTTAGGACATATCCACAAACGACAAGAATTAAATCAAAAACCGATGATTGAATATCCGGGTGACATTCAAGGTCGGCATAAAAATGAAGCCGGAGAAAAAGGCTACTTGTTAATTAATGAAAATCAGGGAGAGTTAACTAAAAAATTTGTTCCAACCTCTGCCGTAGTTTTTTCAAATTTTGAATTAACAATTTATAAAGATACTAATGTAAATGATTTATTTGTAATTTTGAATCAAAAACTAAGGGAACAGAGTTTTCCTAAATTGAATTTGATTAATTTGATTTTAAAAACCAATGAAACGTTTAACTCAGAAATCAATTCAAGTTTTCAAAATGATATTTTATTGAGTAATATTCAATCTAAGTTAGTGAATGAATATCAAGACTTAAATGTTTGGATTTATGATATTAAGCTTAGCCAGACTCAAGTACAACAATTTTCAAGCTTAGATCAAGAGTTTTGGGAAAGTACGAAGTCAGAGGTTTTTAATCAAGCGAATGTGGATAAAATAGCGCAAAAATTATTTAAAAACGATTTTATTAGAAATAATTTTAGTGATGCAAATAAGTTACAAGAGTTATTAATGGACAGTGAAAGCTTGCTTAATACAGAAATCGAAGGGGATGACGCGCAAAATGAAAATTAAAAAAGTCGAAATCTTTTCTTACGGTAAATTCAAAAATTTTAAATGTGATTTTCAAAATCTTCAAGTTATCTACGGTAATAATGAAAGTGGTAAAACGACCATGATTAATTTTATAAAGGATATTCTGTTTGGGTTTGAACGTCGCAGTACTTCTCATCCATATGCCCCTAAAGATAAAAGTGAAATGGGTGGTCGTTTACTAATTGAATATGATAATTCAGATTACATTGTTCAAAGAGTCGACGGAAAAAACGGGGGAGACGTTACGGTTTATGACTCGAATGAAAATGAGGTTCCGGCAACGCTATTAGAAAAATTTAGAGGTCCCATTGATCGTTCTGTTTTTGATAATTTATTTTATTTTGGGGCACCTGATTTAAAGGAAATTAGTAATCTAACGACGGTTGAGCTAGAAGAACGAATCCGACAGGTTGGAGTAGTCGGGATTAATCAATGGTTAAATTTAAAAAATAAGATTGCTAAAGATGCTGGTGAAATTTATAAACCTCGAGGTAGAAAACAGGAACTTAACGGGTTATTAAAAGGGTATGAAGAATTAGAAGAAGAGGTTAATCAAGCTAAACAAAAATATCCGGAATTTATTGATTTAAGCCAAAGGGAAAAGGAACTTAATCAGGAACTAGAACATATAAACGGACAGGTACAAAAACTAATTGGTGAAGAAACTAAATTAAATCAAGATCGACAAAGTTGGTATATATATAAAGAAATTAAAAATTTTGAGCAAAAGCAACTAAAACCATTACCCGGTTATACTGATCAAGAATTACAAAAATTTAACCAGTTAGAAGCCAAAATTGATAATGCCAAATTAGATTTACAAATGAGGAAATCTGGACTAGATAAATTAAAAAATACTACTAAAGCAAATAGTAGTATTTATCAAACGTATTTAGATAATCGCTTAGTGGTTGAAAATTTAAATAATGAATTAGAAGATAAGTTTGATTTATCCAGAGAATTAAGACAAATTGAACAACGTCAGTCTGATTTACAAGAGCAAATAAAAATTGACAACATCGAAGCTGGGGGCGAAAATAGTCAACCATTTGATGAAAAAACAGCTCAAAAAGTAAATGAACTATTTAAGACCAAGAACAATCTTGATTCTCAAAGACTCTTTGAACAGAGTAGAAAGACGGCTAAGTCACCTGAAGCTAATAAATTACCACTGGTTTTAATGTTATTGGGGGTAATTATTTCCTTAGTTTCATTTTTTGTCGGTGGAATTGGTTTACCAATTCTATTGATAGTAGGATTGATAATTTTAGGATTGGGAATTTATCAAAAATCAAATGATAAAAAAGCTAATCTTCAAAATGAGCCTGAGGAATCTAATTTTGTCGAAAAAATAAATCAGATTGATCAACAATTAGAAGAAATTGGTACTCAACATAGTATTAATAACGTTAAGCAGGAAAATTGGACTGGAAGTCTTCAGACAGCAATTGCACGTCGAGATAATGAGGTAAAACGAAATGAGCAATTGCAGCAACAGGTTGATTTAATCAAAAAACAAATTAATGATTACATTGTTAGTTGGATTAAGTTAGGTTGGAAGTTAAATGAAAATGAGAATCTAATTAGCAATTTAAATAAAATTAAGCAAATAAAGTTAAAACTTCAAGATGAAATATCTAAAAAACAACAAGATCAACAGTATTTGCAAGAACAACAACAACAGTTTGATCAATACAATGAAAATTATCAAAATATAAATCATGAATTGACAGATTTTCTTCAACAAAAAGAACTAAATACGAAAGCAGAGTATTTAGATAATTATCAAAAACAAGTTGCCATTAAAAAGCAAATTGAACTTTATGAAGAAAATAAAAAGAAATTAAATGCTGAAATAATTAATCGTTTAAATCAATATACTGATGAAAATGATTTATTACTCCGTTTAAAAACTACTAAACGTAAAAAAGAGCAAATAGAATTACAATCTTCTGAACTCGTAAAACAAAAGACAATTACGGAAACTAAGCTAGATGGCCTCAGAAAAGATGGGACTTTTGATAATTTAAGACAACAGCTAGCTAATAAGCAAACGGAAATTATTCATTTAACGGAAAAGTGGTTGTCCTTAAAATTAACTAATCAATGGATTGAAAAGGTCTTAAATTTGGCTAGTCACGGAAGATTTCCGCAAGTGCAGAAGTTAGCAGAAAAATACTTTAACTTACTAACGGCTAATCACTATGACCGAATTAAGTACGATAAAAAAATTACGGTTTATACTAACCAAAAACAAAAATTTGAAATTAAAGAATTATCTCGGGGAACGATGCAACAACTATATCTATCGTTTATTTTGGCTCTAACCATTTCTTTTAGTGAAGAATATGAAATTCCAATTGTGATCGATGATGGATTTGTGGATTTTGATAGCAATAGAACCGATGCTGCAATTAGCTTGTTACAAGAGGTTGCAAAAGATACTCAGGTAATTTATTACACTGCCAATGAACAAATATTAGAAAAAATCAATCAAAATAACATTTTAAACCTAAACTAAAAAGGAATGAACGTAAAGTTCATTCCTTTTTGTGTATCAATTAATGTTAATTATTTTTTTGAAGTATCGATGTAGCCAGAAAGAATGTTCTTCATGCTGCTATCTTTGATTTGAACATCTCCATCTTTAAGTACTTTAGATACAACGTCGTGAAGGGTACTACTGTCGTTTAATCTTGAAGTAGCTAGTTGTTCTTTAAGTTCAGACTTGTGTTCCTTCCAAGTTCCCTTGTCAGGGTAGTTAAGCATCTTAATAACTACGTAACCGGAATCAGTCTTAACTGGTTCAGTGGTGTAGTCACCTTTCTTAAGTTTAAAGGCTTCTTTCTTAACTGATGAATCTACACTGGTACTGGTGTTATCAAATGGTTCTTGCTTACCACCTTTGTTCTTAGTAGAAGAATCGGTTGAGTTTTCTTTGGCAAGTTTGTTCCAGTCACCACCGTTATCCAATTCGCTAATTACATTATTAGCAGAATCTTCGTCTTTAGTAGTGATGGTTGCAACAGTAACTTTTGGTTCATAACTCTTGAATTGCTTTTTAAGATCTTTATCAGCAAAACTGGTTTTATCCAAAACAGCTTGTTTTAATAGAAGATTATCTTTAATTGATTCTTTTAATTGATCTTCAGTCATGCCTTGTTGTTGCAACATAGCGCTGAATTGACTACCGTATTGAGATTTATATTGTTTAATTTGGTTGTCAATTTCTGATTTTTTAACTTTGTCTCCATATTTGTTTTCTAAGACTTTGTTTAAAATCATTTGTTGAAGTTCTTGTTTACCTTGTTGGGTTTCTTTCATCTTGTTGTAGTATTGTTCTTCAGTAATTTTACCACCTTCAGTAGTAGCAACTGTTTTACTTTGGCCACAAGCAACAAGTGATAGACTCATAAGAACTCCGGCAGCACCGACTGCCCATTTTTTCTTATTTATGTTCATGTTATCCATCCTTAAAAAAATATTTTGTTTAGATGATCTAAACAAGTACGTATCCCTAATATAACATAATTAATTATTTACGGTTAAATTACAATATTTCTTAATTATAAATTAAATTACTTAAACGCTTTTTTAATTTTAGCTTGAATTTTTTGGTAATCATCATCATTGTAATCTTTTTCGTTATCCGAAAATTTAATTTGAAATCCATCTTGACTTGAATATCTAGGTACTAAATGAATGTGGGCATGAAAAACTGATTGATATGCAACTTCACCATTATTATTTAAAATGTTCATCCCTTTAATATCTGGATTGGATGCTTTAATTGCATTGGCAATTTTGGGAACTCTCGCAAAAATTTGAGCAGCATCATCTGAACTTAAATGAAAGATATCTGGGACATGTTTTTTAGGAATTACCAATGTATGTCCTGGGGTAGTTTGTGAAATGTCTAAAAACGCGAGAACCACGTCATCTTCATAAACTTTGTAACTAGGAATGTCGCCATTAATAATCTTACAAAAGATACAATTTTCGTCTGTCATAGTAAAACTCCTTTTTTCTGTTGATTATACACTATTGTAAAATAATGATGAAAGGTATTGATATGATATAATTGCCGTAATAATTAATTAGAAAAGAGAAGTAAAATGGGATTAGAGGTCAAAAATTTAACTGGTGGATACTCTAGTATTCCAGTTATAAAAAAAGAAAATTTTGATGTTAAAGATGGAGAATTGGTTTCTTTGATTGGATTAAATGGAGCCGGGAAATCGACAACCATTAATCATATAATTGGGTTAATGAAACCTTTTGCGGGAACAATTAAATTAAACGGAATGCAAATTGAAGACGATTTAAAAGAATATAAGCAGCAAATTGCATATATACCAGAGGTTCCCGTTTTATACCAAGAATTAACGCTAAAAGAGCATATTGAAACTACCATTATGGCATATAGTTTAAATGAGGCAGAGGCTTGGCAAAAAGCCGACCGGTTACTAAAGATATTTAGATTAGACAACAAACTAGAGTGGTTGCCCGCTAATTTTTCTAAAGGGATGAAACAAAAGGTTATGATTATCTGTGCCTTTATCACGAATGCTAGTTTGTTTGTAATTGATGAACCATTTCTAGGTTTGGATCCTTTAGCAGTTAACGATTTATTGAAATTAATTGAAGAACGTAAAAAAGCAGGATGTAGTGTATTGATGTCAACTCACGTTTTAGATACTGCAGAAAAATATTGTGATCGGTTTGTCCTAATTAATAATGGGGTGGTTCGTTACGAAGGAACTTATCAAGAAATTAAGACAAAATACGCTGATTTAGGTAATTCTTTAAATGATATTTATCTTTCTTTAGCAAAGGATGAAAAGCATGGATAGTTTATTCAAGAAACGTTTAGGTGAACATTGGATTGAGTTAATAAAATACCTAAAATATGTTTTTAATGATTTCTTCGTAATTGCTTTAATGTTTTTTATTGGAGCACTCGGATTTAGTTATTCGAACTTATTAAGTGAATTAAAGGCTAATATTTGGTGGGAAAAGCCGGTAATTATTTTAGTTATTTTAATTAGTGTATTTTTAGGTGGCATGGCTACTTTGGTTAAAAAACCCGACAGAATTTTCGTTAGTCCGATGGAAGCAAAACTAAAAAAATATTTTAGGGATTCCTTTTTTTATAGCTTTTTTATGGCTAGTATAGTTCAGTTAGTAATTTGGTTCGTTTTACTTCCATTTATTAGTATTAGTATGAACTGGAAGATGTTAGAATTAGTAGTTGTACTAATTCTAATGTTAGTTTTAAAGGGAATAATTTTAAGAAGAAAGTTCAACCAATTTTACAATTTTAGAATTACACGTTTCTCATGGGAATTTGATGTAATTGGATCTTTATTAATTTTGTCCGTGGCAGTCTATTTCAACAGTTATCTAGCTTTGTTTCTAGCAACTATCTGGTTAGCAAAAACGGTCTTTACCAAAAATAGTCAAGTTTTAAATTGGAATAGATTGATTGAATCAGAAGATAAAAGGATGTCAGTCATCTATCGATTCTTTAGCTTGTTTAAAGATGTTCCCGAAGTTTCGGTTAAAGAAAAACGGCGAAAATGGCTTGATCCAATCTTTAAATTTATCCCACAAGATCATCATAATTTTTACCTTAATCTCTATGTCAGAGCATTTGTTAGAAATGGTGAAATGAGTCTGTTATACATCCGATTATTGGTAATTGGATTTGTGATTTTAATGTTTACTGATAATCAAATCACTAGTTTGATTATTTATTTGTTATTTATTTATCTAGTCGGATTTCAAATTATTCCCTTTTTTAATCACTTTAAAGGAAATATCTTCAGCAAAGTATATCCAGTCTTCGATAGTAATCAACAAGTAAGCTTCAAAAAAATGATTACTTATTTACTGTTTAGTGAGATGGTACTTTTATTGATTGCAATGATGTTAGCAAACTTACCAATCTTAATTGTGGGCTTAGCATTGTTATTAGGGATTGTTGAAATAGAACTTTTAATAAATCCGTTTTTAAAAAATAAAATAAAAAAATTTAATTTAATGGGAGAATGAAATGAGAGTACGAAAAAAGAAATGGGCCGTTCCTTATATGGAGGAACATTCAGAATACGCAGTTAACGAACCTGAAAATTATCGTGGAAAATGGAGTAGTAGATTTAAAAAGTCAGCTCCAATTCACGTTGAAATTGGTTCAGGAAAGGGTCAATTCATTGTTGGGATGGCGAAGAAACATCCAGAAATCAACTATATTGGAATTGATATTCAGGATTCAGTTTTAGCAATGGCCGTTAAAAAGGCGGTTGATGAAGGGTTAGATAATTTACAACTAGTTTTAACCGATGGGGCTGATGTTGATACTTTATTTGATAAAGGGGAAATTCAAAAATTATATTTAAACTTTTCCGATCCTTGGCCAAAATCAAGACATGAAAAGCGTCGTTTAACTTATAAAACGTTCCTGAATAGTTACCAAAATATTTTGCCTAATAATGCTGAACTTGAGTTTAAAACTGATAATCGAGGATTGTTTGAATATTCATTGGTTAGCTTAAATAACTTTGGGATGGACTTTGAGTTGGTTAATCTAGACCTTCACCATAGTAGTGAAGAGGTTATTGCAGATAACGTACCAACTGAATATGAAGAAAAGTTCAAAGAAAAAGGCCCAATCTATAAGATTGTGGCCCGATTTAATGAAACTAGTCGAAAAGAGAACTAATCATTTTTAAACTATAAATTTCATTTGAATCAATATTGAATAAAAAGGTGTAAGTTTCCTTGGTTTTTTCATCTGCTTTCTTGATGTTAACTCCACCAGGATATTCTAAACCAGCAGAATTATCAAAATCTATCCAATATCCATTGATATTTTCTTTTCCAAATTTTTGGTTAAGTGCTTGGATTAGGTTGAGTCTAATTTTCTTTTGTTGATTTTCTTTTTGTTGTTTCTTTGAGATTAAGTAAGTGGTGGTTCCGATGGCTGATAAAATTGCGGACATGATAATTTTTTTGTTTAACATTTTGTTAGTCCTTTCTTTGTTTTTGAAGACTATTATATAACAATTAAATTGTTTATGTTCTATAATTGGGAAAAAGATATGAATAAGGAGAGTTATTATGAACGAATTAGAAATTATGGATATTAATGAATTAAAAGATGAGTTAAAAGAAGGAAAGTACATTCTATTTTTCACTGCGGACTGGTGTCCAGATTGTAACTTTATTAAACCAGCTATGCCAGAAATTATGGCTGATTTTCCCGATTTTAAGTTTATAAAAGTTGACCGTGATGATAATATTGATTTATGTAAAGAAATGGATATTTTTGGAATTCCTAGTTTTGTTGGTTACGAAAATGGTCAAGAAACTGGCCGTTTAGTTAACAAAAACAGAAAAACTAAGACAGAAGTAGAAATTTTCATTAAGTCACTTTCGCGAAAATAAACTTAATTTAGGAGTTTTTTATAAATGATGATTGTTAGTTATAACCCCCAACAAATTGGAGATACTTTAGTGATTGTTTTAGGACCAGACAATGGTAAACAATCATATAAACGAGTTGATGATGTCACACAAATTATTGACGCAGCTGGAAACGTAATTGGTTACAATATTTTTAATGTAAGTAATGTTTTACCAGAAGTTAAAAATGAAAATGGTCAAGTTCAACTAACTGAACCACAAATTGCTACATTAAATCAGTTAATTGTTGATGCTGGTTTTAAAGCAGAACTTCCCGTACATGTTCCATCAAAGTTTATGGTTGGATATGTAAAATCTATGAAGGAACATCCCAAATCAAGTCATCTACACATTACTGAAACAGAGGTAGAAAATGGGGAAACACTACAAATTGTTAGTGGATCACCTAATATGCAAGAAGGTATTAAAGTTGTAGTTGCCGAAGTTGGTGCAATGATGCCTAGTGGGTTAATCATCTGGCCAAGTAAACTTAAAGACGTTGAAAGTAATGGGATGATTTGTTCTGGTCGTGAATTAAAAATTCCAAATGCGCCTGATCAACCAGGAGCAATGATTTTACCTGATTCGTATGAAGTGGGTAAGCCATTTGATTTTAAAAAAGCACAAACACTTTTTAACGAATAGTCTCTATTCGTTTTTTTCATGCAGACATTTTTGATTAAGGTGAATTAGATGGATCGCTATGATGGACCAGCATTTTTCCGAAAATACGCTAAGGAAAAAATGCTTTTTAATGAACAAAAGCACAATTATTTTAGTACCAAGCGAAATGAAAGTACTAAAAAAGAAACCAAAAATAAGAAGACACATACTGAAACAAATGGATTTAAAGAGGAGATTGCCAAAAAATCCTCACTTAATCTAGTGCAAAAAACACAGTCGTTTACGCCAAGAAGTAGTTACAAGGGAAACGATTATTATAATCCAATTAATAGCAATCAAATTAGTGGTGTTTATCGACGGGCTATCAATGTTCTTGAGAAAAAAGACGATGATTTAATTTTATTTGATTTTGACAATCATGAGATTCATACAGACAGCACTAATGTAGTTAATGAATCAGCTTCGGACGATGCCACTGTTGATTCAGTTGCTAATAGCGAAGTTACTACTAATCCGGATGTTAATGATGTAACTACTGGTACAAATTTTGCAAACGTATCTGAGTTTGATGGACCAACTGAAGATTCGCTTCCTGCTTCAGCTGAAAATGTACCTAATTCTGATGAAGCGAATGACAATTCAGATTCTATTTCAGCTGATAATTCGGTTGAAGCTGGCCAAGTTGACTCATCAAATCTAGATAGTTCGGAAATTTATGAAAACGAAAATGAAAACGGTGTGGATAACTCTGAATCGAGTGAAAAGAAAACCGTTAAAACAGGTACTTTAGGGCAATCATTATCTGATATTTTTAATGATGAAAATGGTTTAGCAGATCATTTATCTTTGTTTAGTGATTCAGGAAACCAAGTTGTTGAAAAAGGAACCACCGGCAAAGAATTATCAGAAAAATCAGCTGACGAAGTAGATCAGGTTGAAGATGAAAATGATGAAGAAAGTTTTGATTCAAATAATCAAGAAATTGGTGATCAACCGGAAAAGGTTGAAAAACAGCAACCTACTTATGAAATTGCTAATAATGACAGGGGTTATCATTTTCCAGATGCCAGTTTGTTAACGTCACCGGTTAGTGAAGTTGATGAAAATATGGATAATTGGATTATGCATCAAGCAGAAACTTTAGATAAAACGCTGAGTGCTTTCGGAGTTAATGGAAACGTCGTTGACTGGACGAATGGACCAACGGTAACTCAATTTCAGATTAAATTAGATTTAGGCGTTAAGGTTAATAAAATCACTAACTTAACGGATGATCTTAAGATGGCGCTTGCTGCAAAAGATATTCGAATTGAAGCTCCCATTCCAGGGAAATCAACAGTTGGAATTGAAATTCCTAATCAAAAACCCCGCCCGGTCATGCTATCAGAGATATTAGAATCAAAAGCCTTTAATGATGATAATTCGGTTACCGGGATTGCTATGGGAGTAGATATTGAAGGAAGTCCGGTTACAGCTAACTTAGGAAAAATGCCTCATGCTTTAATTGCAGGAGCTACCGGGTCAGGTAAAAGTGTTTTCATTAATAGTCTATTATTATCTTTACTTTATCGTGCAACTCCTAAAGATTTACGGATGATATTAATCGATCCCAAAGCAGTTGAATTAGCTCCATATAACGAAATCCCTCATTTATTAGCTCCAGTTATTTCTGATCCTAAAGAGGCATCTGCCGCGCTCAAGTGGGTTACTGCCGAAATGGATAATCGTTATGAAAGATTAGCTGCTGCTGGGGTTCGTAACGTTGAACAGTATAATCAAAAAGCAGTTCAAGCGGGTCGAGATGCTGATAAACTACCATATATATTGGTTGTGATAGATGAGTTAGCTGACTTAATGATGGTTGCCTCCAGTGAAGTTCAAGATTATATTGTTAGAATTACTCAAAAGGCGCGAGCAGCAGGGATTCATTTGATTGTTGCTACGCAGCGTCCTAGTGTTGATATTGTTACTGGGGTAATCAAAAATAATATTCCAACCAGAATTGCGTTTATGGTTTCCAGTCAAGTTGATTCAAGAACCATCATTGATCAAGCTGGGGCAGAGCGTCTAATTGGAAAAGGGGATATGCTTTACTTAGGTAATGGTGCTAATAAGCCAGAACGACTTCAAGGAGCATTTGTAACTAATCAAGAAGTAGAAAAGATTACTGATTACGTTAGAAGCCAGGGCGAAGTACGTTATGAATTTGATCCTAAGTCGTTGTTACATCGAATTGATCAAGCTAGTAAGCACGATGACCTTTGGAAGAAAGTTTTAGAATATATTTCAACGGAAGATAATGTTTCTACTTCTAAATTACAACGGGTCTTTTCAATTGGATATAATCGATCAGCGACAATTATTGACGATTTAGAAAGAAATAACCTGATTTCTGGTCAGCATGGTTCCAAGCCCAGAGATGTTTATATAAATAGTGATGATTTTGATAAATTAAATATTTAATTTAGTCAAATTATCTAAAAATGGTATCATGGAGTTAATTATACTTTGAGGAGTTTTTTAGAATCATGACAAAAACAGATATTAAAATTGATAAAAATACTACTTACTATTTTGTAGGAATTAAAGGTACTGGAATGAGTGCCATGGCCCTAGTCGTTAAAGATATGGGATGCATGGTTGAAGGATCAGATATTGAAAAATATACCTTTACGCAAAAGGGATTAGAAGATGCGGGAATTAAAGTCCAAAACTTTAATCCTGATAACTTAAAACCGGGAATGGCCTTGATTGTAGGAAATGCTTTTCCAGATGATCAAGAAGAAGTTGTTAAAGCAAAAGAAATGGGACTTCCCGTTTACCGTTATCCAGAGTTTTTAGGTGAATTAATCAAGGGATATACTAGTATCGCTGTTTGTGGAGCCCATGGAAAAACCAGCACAACTGGTTTGTTAGCACATGTGCTAAGTGGAATTGCTCCTACTGACTATTTAGTGGGTGATGGAACTGGTAATGCACTTCCAGATGCTCGTTTCTTTGTCTATGAAGCAGATGAATATCGCAGACACTTTATGCCAACTTATCCTGATTATGCAATCATGACTAATATTGATTTTGATCATCCAGATTACTATAAGGGAATTGATGACGTGTTTGATGCCTTTCAAACATTTGCTACCCACGTTAAAAAGGGAATTTTTGCTTGGGGTGATGATCCATACCTTGATAAAATCAAAGTTGACGTTCCTATGTATTACTATGGAACTAATGATACTGATGATTTTAGAGCGGTTGATATTAAACGAACCACTTCTGGTTCTACTTTTACCGTTGTTTTCAGAGGAAAAGAGTTAGGTCGTTTTGAAATTCCACTATTTGGCGAACATAACGTGTTAAATTCACTTGCAGTTATTGCAGTTTCATACTTTGAAGAAGTTGACTTAGATGAAATTCAACGTGAATTGCTAACCTTTGCTGGAGTTAAGCGTCGTTTTTCTCAAATTAAAGTTGGAGATATGACCGTCATTGATGATTATGCTCACCATCCTTCCGAAATTAAAGCTACTTTGGATGCTGCTAGACAAGAATTTCCTAATAAGAATATTATTGCTGTTTTCCAGCCACATACATTCAGTCGAACGATTGCATATTTGGATGAGTTTGCGGAAACACTTTCTAAAGCAGACGATGTTTACGTTACTAAAATTTATGGCTCACCTCGCGAAAAGACAGGTAACATTAGTAGTCAAGATTTAGTAAACAAAATTCCTAATAGCCAATTGATTACAGAAGATAATGTATCTCCACTATTGGATTATCAAGATGCCGTAATTATTTTTATGGGTGCCGGTGATATTCAAAAGTATGAAAGAAGCTATGAAGAATTACTTAGTCATTTAAGTAAAAAAATAAATTAAATCAAACTAAAGTATGGCGGAAGTCATGCTTTTTTTTGCTAAAAAAAGAGTGTTAAAATATAACCAAAGATAACTGGAGGAGACCCGAATGACCGAAAAAAAATTAGTTTTAATTGATGGGAATTCATTAACGTACAAAGCTTTTTTTGCTTTATATACATCAATTGATCGTTTCACCAATCAAGATGGCCTGCATACAAATGCAATTTATGGGTTTAATCGAATGTTAGATGATGTGTTAGCTAAGCAGCAACCGACTGATGTCTTGGCTGCTTTTGATGCAGGGAAAAAAACGTTTCGTAATAAAATGTATGATGGCTATAAATCAGGGCGAGCTAAAATGCCCGACGAACTAAGAGAACAGTTTCCCTTTGTTTTAGATTTATTAAAAGCCCGTGGAATCAAAACTTACGAATTAAAAAATTATGAAGCGGATGACATTATTGGAACCACTGCAAGATTAGCTGATGAAGCAGGATATAAAGTTGAAATTATCACTGGAGATCGTGATTTAACGCAGCTATGTTCCGAAAATGTGACTGTCAATGTTTCTAAAAAAGGTGTTAGTGAAATTGAGGCTTATACACCAGAATACGTTGAAGAAAACATGGGGATTCGTCCTGATCAAATTATTGATATTAAGGGATTACAGGGAGATAACTCTGATAACTATCCTGGAGTTGAAAAAGTGGGTCCCAAAACAGCCATTAAGTTAATTAAAGAGTATGAATCAATTGAAGGAATTTACCAAAACATTGATAAGATTAGTGGAAAAAAATTAAAAGAACATTTAGTTAATGATGAAGAACAAGCTTATTTATCAAAGAAATTAGCTACTATCGACGTTTCTGCACCAATTGAAATTAAATTGAGTGATTTGCAGTATCAAGGTCCGCAATCAACTGAATTAATTGATTTTTATAAAAAAATGAATTTTAAATCATTTTTACAATCAATGACTACGGAAAATGGTGATTCCCAAATGGGTGCAGATCTTCCGGAAGTTGAGTACACCACCTTAACTGCTGATAATCTTTCTGAATTGGAAGCGTTAGAGGGAGAAGTTGTTTTTAATCTTGAGTTGGATGATGAAAATTATCACCAAGCTAATCAATTGGGATTTGTAATTGGAAATCAATCTAATTGGTTTGTAAGTCAAGATTTAACCTTATTAAATGAACCTGAAATTCAAAATTTACTGGAAGATAGTTCTGTTAAGGTAGATGTTTTTGATACAAAAGCCCAAATTATTGGTTTGAGAAGAAATGGATTGCATCTTAGCGGAATCAATTTTGACTTACTGCTAGTGTCTTATTTAATCAACACGTTAAATAACGAGGATGATATTGGTGAGGTTGCCAATCGTCAAGGGTATTACGGCGTCCTTCCTGATGAAGATGTCTATGGTAAGGGTAAAAAGTTCAAGGTTCCTGAACCAGATGAGTTGTTTCAACATATGGTGCGCAAAGCATTAGCAATTAGTTCTTTAAAGGAACAACTTTTAAGCGAGTTAGAAAAGCACCAACAATCCGAATTATATAGAAAAATGGAATTACCTTTAGCTGCAGTTTTAGCAGAAATGGAATTTCAGGGTATTGCGGTTGCTGCTGCAACTTTAGATGAATTAAAAAGTAAATTTACCGAAAAGGTCGATGAATACCAACAAAAAATCTATGCAGAAGCTGGGACAGAGTTCAACATTGGTTCTCCTAAACAGTTAGGTAAAATTTTATTTGAAGAAATGGGACTTCCAGCAATTAAAAAAACGAAGACCGGTTATTCAACTGCAGTTGACGTTTTAGAACAACTGGCTCCTAATTATCCCATTATTGAAAATATTTTAAACTATCGCCAACTTACTAAGTTAATTTCTACTTATCTAGATGGTATTAAAGCAGATATTGGTAGTGACAATAAGGTTCATACTAGATATCTGCAAACCTTGACCCAAACGGGACGTCTATCTTCAGTTGATCCTAACTTACAAAATATTCCAGTTAGAACTGAAGAAGGTCGCAAAATCAGAGAGGCATTTATTCCTAGCCATAAAGGTTGGAAATTATTTTCTTCTGATTACTCGCAAATTGAATTGAGAGTATTAGCAGCAATTTCTGGTGATGAACATATGAAAGCTGCGTTTGCTAATGATGAAGATATTCATGCGGTTACGGCACGAAAGATATTTGAACTTGATCAAGATGCAGAAGTTACTCCCGACTTACGGAGAAAAGCCAAAGCGGTTAATTTTGGGATTGTTTATGGGATAAGTTCATATGGATTGGCCCATAATACGGGAATCTCAAATCAGGATGCAAAACGATTTATTGAAAAATACTTCATTGAATATCCTGGGGTCAAAAAATATATGGATGATTCGGTTGAATTTGCTAAAGAACATGGCTACATTGAAACCATCTCGCATCGCCGCCGCTACATTCCAGAGATTAATTCAAAACGATTCCAACAAAGACAATTTGCGGAAAGAATTGCGATGAATTCACCAATCCAAGGGAGTGCCGCAGATATCATCAAAGCAGCGATGATTAAAATGCAAGCAGTCTTGCGAGAAAAAGGATTTTCAGCTAAAATTCTTTTACAAATCCATGATGAATTGATTTTAGAGGCACCAGAGTCAGAAATTGAAGTTTTAAAAGATTTAGTTCCTAAAGTAATGGATTCAATTATGCAAACCGATGATTTATTAAGTAGTGCTGTCAAAAACTTTGATGTTCCTTTAAAAGTTGATAGTCATTCAGGATCAAATTGGTACGTTATTAAAGAATAAGTAGGGGTGGAGAAAATGCCTGAATTACCAGAAGTAGAAACAGTTAGAAAAGGATTGACCAAATTAGTAGTTGGATTAAAGATTAATTCTGTTGAAGTTTTATATCCTAAAATGATTAACTTGCCTGCTCCGGAATTTGAAAATCAGATTGCAGGAAAAGATATTGTACAAATCGACCGTAGAGGTAAATACTTATTGTTCCGCTTGAGCGATGATTTAACCTTGGTATCTCATTTGCGAATGGAAGGAAAGTATGAAGTCGAAGCGGAAGGGACGCCTCGTCCTAAGCATACTAACGTCGTATTTCATTTAAACAATGGCTGTGAGCTCTGGTATAAAGATACTAGAATGTTTGGTAAGATGGCATTGGTAAAAGACGATGAGGTTTTTGCTTTGTCTGGTTTAAATAAAATTGGACCGGAACCTACAGAATCCGATTTGAAATTTGATTATATGAAAGAAATATTACTTAAATCACATCGGAAAATTAAATCATTTTTATTGGATCAATCAAAAATTGCTGGATTGGGAAATATCTATTGTGATGAAGTTTTATGGATGTCCAAGATTAATCCAGAACAAGCAACTAACTATTTAAGTGATGCTGAAATTAAGTTATTGAGAAAAAATATTATTGCTGAAATTAGTGCGGCAATAAAAGGTCATGGGACTACCGTTCATTCTTATTCCAATGCCTTTGGTGAAGCGGGAGAATTTCAAAATAAACTACATGCTTATGGTATGAAAGATGAACCTTGTAGTAGATGTGGAACTAAAATGGTGAAAATTAAGGTAGCACAAAGAGGAACAACTTATTGTCCCAAGTGCCAAGCAGTTCATGGTGATTTAAGTGAGTAAAATAATTGGTTTAACGGGTGGGATTTCTGTTGGAAAGACTATGGTTGCAAATCTTTTTCGTGAGCATCAAGTTTTAGTGATTGACTTAGATGAGATTGTTCACGACTTAGAAGATAACAACGAACAGTTAATTAATGAAATTGCCAAAGAATTTGGCCCTGGAGTTTTAAGTAATAATAAAATCGATCGAAAAGCTTTAGGTAGAATCGTTTTTGGAAACCACTTTAAGTTAAAAAAATTAACTAATATTATTAATCCGTATTTACTACGGGAGATAAATCAGCAATTAACAGGAGACTTGGTCATTTTAGATGCGCCAACTCTGTTTGAAAATGCACTTTATAATTTTGTTGATGAAATTATTATGGTGACTTGTGATCAGTTAATTCAGCTGAAACGATTGATTAATCGAAATCAAATTTCAATTAGTAAAGCGAATTTACTGATCAATAGTCAATGGCCCAGCATGATTAAACAACAATTATCTGATTATGTGATTGATTCAACGTTTGGAATTGATTCTTTAGAGAAACAAGTTAATCAATTGTTAAACAAATTGAGGTGAAAAAATGAAATGTCCAAAGTGTCGTCATTCGTCATTGAAAGTCTTAGAAAGTAGACCGATTGACGAGGGAAATGAAATTAGAAGACGGCGGCAATGTAATAATTGTAACTATCGGTTTACCACGTTTGAGCGAATTGAAGCTACTCCACTATTGGTTATTAAAAAGAATGGTAATCGTGAAGAATTTAGTTCTGAAAAAGTACTCCGTGGGATTATTCGTTCGTGTGAAAAACGACCGGTTTCGCTAGAACAAATGAAAAAGGTTGTTAATGAAACAAAGCAAAAAATTGAATTGCAAGATAATGGTAGTCATGAGGTATCAAGTGATGAAATTGGGCAAGGTGTAATGCAGGGCTTAAAGGAAATTGATGAAATTGCCTACATTAGATTTGCAAGTGTTTATCGACAATTCAAAGATATGAATGAATTTTATTGTAAAATGAAAGAATTAATGGGTGATAACTCTGAATCAAGAGAAAATAATGATGGAAAATAACAAAAAAATTAATCCTAAATCCAAATTTAAGATTTTGAAGAATGACCATTTTAGCCAAATTGATTTGGTTTCTTTGGGGAAATTATATTTGCCGATAATTGGTTCGGAGGCCTATGCTTTAGTTAATTTTATGTGGCTTGAAAGTGAAAAAGAACATGAATTCTTTGAAATTATGTCTAGTTTAAGTTTCGATGGAGAACTTTTATATAATTCGCTATTAAAATTAGAGGGTACTGATTTATTAAAGACTTTTGTTGATTCGGATGAAGAGACCTACCTAGTGTTGATTCCACCGCTATCAGCTACTAACTTTTTTAAAAGCGGATTATTGAGTGAGTTTTTGTTAGAAATTGTGGGCGAGACTAAATATTTGGATTTAGCGAATACCATGCTGCCAAAACGTTTCAATGTGGGAAGTATGGACGATCAAACGCATAATTTTCTCCAAGTTTTTTCAATTGATAGCCAAAAACTGACGGATGTACCAGATGTTATTAGCAACGTTCAAAGTTCAATTGAAAAGGCATCTTCAACTTCAGATGAAACAATCACTGATAATTTAGATTTCAATCTAATGTTGAGTATTTTAGAGAATTCGTACGTCAATATTGATGATGTTAAAAAGAACCATCAACTGTTTATTTCTACTAAGGTGTTGTATGGCATTAGTGAGGTGACGTTGGCTAAATATGTAGAACAAGCCACGAATCTCAATAATAATCATTTTGATGCACAAAAATTTAAAGTGATTGTTTCTAGAAATAACGAGATTAAACGAAATGTAGTTTCTAATGAAATCCATGACGAAAAAAAGGATAATCAAACCCCAATCACTAACCTAAGTCAGCAAGAACAAGCTCTAGTTACGAGCGCGAAAAGTATTGCTCCTTTAGTTTTTTTAAATTCAATTAAGCAACAAAAGGGGGGCTTTACAACTTCAGGTGAAGAGCGGATTATTTCTAATTTAGTTGATAAGATGGTATTAAAAACTGATGTGATTAATATTTTAATTTACTCCTTGTTGGTTGATAATGATTATCCGACGTTAAATAGAAACTTAGTTGATACAATTGCAAATGATTGGTCACAATCTAAAATCACAACCGCGGAGCAAGCTCTAAATCAAATTAAAACTAGAGATCAGAAGATTTCAAAGGAAAAGGCCACTAAACAAAGAAATCGTTCTCGAAAACAATTGAACGTAAAAGAAACGTTGCCGGATTGGGCCAAAAATTCTGGCAATAAAAACGTAAAGAATACACCAATTAGTTCTGAACAAAAAATATCAATCGAAGAAAGATTGAAAGAATTAAATCGAAAGAATCGAGGTGATTAGATTGGAAAATCTTGGTAAGAATATGAAAAAAATGTTAAATAAATCTAATTTAAATAATTCATATCAGCAAATTTTACAAAAGGTATACAACGACGAAGATGTTAAAAAGTTCATTAATGAGCATCGAAGTGAGTTGACGGATGTTGCAATTAAAAAATCAGCTTCTAGTTTATATGAATTCATTAATAAACGAGATAATATGAAAAATGGTCGAGATCAATACGCTAAGGGGTATGAACCTCGTCTAGAAATTAACAATCATTTAATTGAGGTTACCTATCAACCTACGCAAGCAATGCTGCAAGCGGCACAACAACAAACCATTAAGAATAATGTGCAGGCAATTGGTTTAGCAAAAAACTTAAAAGATGCCAAGTTGGATGACTTTTATCAAGAGAATGAACGAATTGATGCCTTAAATAATGCCCTTAATTTTATATCTAAATATGAAAATAGTTCGAATGGATTTGAACAAGGGATATACTTATCAGGTAGTTTTGGTGTCGGTAAATCTTATTTATTAAGTGCGATTGCAAATAAATTGGCAAATGATAACGTCAAATCAATGTTTATTCATTTTCCTTCCTTTGCCACTAAAATGAAAAGTTTGATTGGTTCTGGAAATAATTCTGTGGCAGATGAATTAGATCGAGTTAAAACGGTTCCAGTGTTAATGATTGACGATATCGGAGCTGATTCCATGTCGACTTGGATTCGTGACGAAATTTTGGGTGTTATTTTAGAATATAGGATGCAAAATCAACTACCAACTTTTTTCAGTTCTAATTTTTCTATGGAGCAATTAGAAGAAGAACACTTAGCTGTCAACGCTAAGGGTGATTACGAACCCTTAAAAGCAAAACGTTTGATGGAAAGAATTCATTTTCTGGCTCGTCCCATTGAAATGGGTGGAGAAAACCGAAGAAATCGCTAGTTAATTTCTTGACATTTATATATATGGTAGTAGAGTAATGGTAAGGACATGAGTTATAGATGAATTCACAGAGAGAGCACGGTTTCTGGAAAGTGTTCGTTGGAGTTATTAACTTACCACCTTATTAAATTAAAATTAAAAATGTGGTTAACAAAGTGTGTTTATCAAGTTGATAAACGAATTTGGGTGGAACCGCGTCAGATGACGTCCCTGGTATATTTTATACTGGGGACTTTTTATTTAGGAGGGAAAAGTATGTTAAGTTTTGAATTTCCAGATGGAAACCAAAAAGAATTTGAAAATGGTGTTACGGTTGAAGATATCGCAAAATCAATTTCAATTAGTTTAGCTAAAAAAGCAGTTGCTGGTAAGATTGACGGTCAAATCGTTGATGTAATGCAACCACTTGTTTCCGGAGGTAAAATTGAAATTATCACTTCTGGTTCTGATGAAGGACTTCAAGTATTAAGACAAAGTGCAGCCCAACTTTTAGAAACGGTTGCCAAAAAACAATTTGCTGGAATTAAGATTGGTATCATTTCATCTGATGACGATGGTTTATTTGTAGATACTGATAAGGCAGAACGTCAAATTAGTGCCGATGAATTAGAAGACCTCGCTAGTCAAATGAAACAGGTTATTAAAAACGATGCAACTGTAAAGCGTGTATATCTAGATAAAGCTGCTGCATTAAAAGAAGTTGAAAATGATCCTTACCAAACTAAGTTAGTAGAAGCAATTGATTCAGATAAAGTTCTCTTCTACAGCATTGCGGATGTTTTAACCTTTGCGCAAGGCGTCGTTGCACCAAGTCTAAAAGACTTGAAGCATTTTAAATTACTTTCTGTTGCAGGTGCATATTGGGAAGGTAAATCTTCAAACCCAATGCTTCAAAGAATTTATGGAACTGCTTTTTATAAAGCAGCTGACCTTGAAGCTGACTTGAAGATGCGTCAAGAAGCTAAAGAACGTGACCATCGTGTGATTGGAAATAATCTTGATCTCTTCTTTGTTGATCCAAAGGTTGGAGCAGGTTTACCATACTGGATGCCAAATGGTTCTACGATTCGTCGTACAATTGAAAGATACATTATTGATAAAGAACTTGCTAACGGATATCAACATGTTTATACTCCAGTTTTAGCAAATCTTGATCTTTATAAACAATCTGGACACTGGGATCACTATCGTGAAGACATGTTCCCACCAATGAAAATGGATGAAAACGAAGAACTTGAATTACGTCCAATGAACTGTCCTTCTCACATTCAAATTTATAACCACCACATTCGTTCATATCGTGAATTACCACTTCGAATTGCTGAACTAGGAATGATGCACCGTTATGAAAAATCTGGTGCACTTAGTGGTTTACAACGAGTTCGTGAAATGACTCTAAATGACGGTCACACTTTTGTTGCTCCAGATCAAATCCAAGATGAATTTAAGAAGATCCTTAAATTAATGATGGATGTTTACAACGACTTTGATATTGATAACTACACATTCAGATTAAGTTATAGAGATCCTAAAAATACCGAAAAGTATTTTGACGATGATGAAATGTGGAACAAGGCTCAAACAATGCTTAAGGGAGCAATGGATGAACTTGGTTTAGATTATGTTGAAGCAGAAGGTGAAGCAGCCTTTTATGGTCCTAAGCTAGATGTTCAGACTAAAACTGCAATGGGTAATGAAGAAACCCTATCAACTATTCAACTTGACTTTATGCTTCCAGAACGTTTTGACCTTCACTACATTGGAGAAGATGGAAAAGAACATCGTCCAGTTATGATTCACCGTGGTTTAGTTTCAACGATGGAAAGATTTACTGCGTACCTAATCGAAATGTACAAAGGTGCTTTCCCAACTTGGTTAGCTCCAAAACAAGTTGAAATCATCCCAGTTAGTGATGAAAAATATGGTGATTATGCACGTAAATTAAACTCTAAATTAACTGCAATCCAACTTCGTTCACACGTTGATGATCGTAGTGAGAAGATGGGTTACCTAATTAGAGATGCACAAACTCATAAGGTTCCATACACTCTAGTTATTGGAGAAAGTGAAGTTAAAGATAACACTGTATCTGTACGTAAATACGGTGAAGATGATACTAGAACAATGTCTGTCGATGACTTTATTAAAGAAATTTTGAATGATATCGAAAACTATTCACGTGAAAACTAAAAATAGTTTGACAAATCAGATTTAAATTGATATGATTAAATAGTTAAAAGCAGAGGCTTCCCGCTTCTCGCCTTAGTAATTTCCATTGCTGGGCTATACGAATGAAGTACTTATCTTTTTGGTAAGTGTAGCGGGTATCCATCTGGGTATCCGCTATTTTTCTGCTTTAAATTTACTTGGAGGTGAATCACTATAGCAAAGAGAGATCAAATGGTCAATGAAGGCATTAGAGTTCATGAGATGATGGTTATTGACGACAATGGTAATAAGCTTGGACTTAAGTCCAAAAAAGAAGCAATTGAGATTGCAGAAACTGCAAATCTTGATTTAGTTCTAGTTGCTCCCAACGCTAAACCGGCAGTTGCTAAAATTCTTGATTACGGTAAATACCGTTTTAATCAACAAAAGAAAGAGCGAGAAGCTCGTAAGAAGCAAAAAACGGTCAGTGTTAAGGAAATTCGTTTAAGTCCTACAATCGATACTAACGACTTTAATACTAAGCTTAAGAATGCACAAAAATTCTTAACTAAAGGTGAAAAAGTTCGTGTATCAATTCGTTTTAAGGGACGTGCTATTACACATAAAGAAATCGGTCGTGATGTGTTAAACAAAATGGCTGATGCACTTTCAGATATTGCTACTGTCACTCAAAGAGCAAAAATGGATGGCCGTAGTATGTTCTTAATGCTTGCACCAAGTACTAACCGAAAAAGCTAGACTAAAGGCTTAATTAAAGAGGAGGATATTAAGATGCCAAAAATGAAATCAAATCGTGCGGTTGCAAAGAGATTTAAGAAAACCTCTAAGGGTGGAATTAAAAGTGCGCACGCATTTACTAGTCACCGTTTCCATGGTAAGACTAAGAAACAACGTAGACATTTACGTGGAACACATACTCTTAACAAAATTTGGGTTAAGAACTACACTGATTTATTAAGAAAATAAGAAATTTTAATTTACAATCTAGGGGGATTTTAATATGCCACGAGTAAAAGGTGGAACTACCACACGTAACCGTCGTAAACGTATTCTTAAATTAGCTAAGGGATACCGCGGTGGTAAACATCGTCTTTTCAAGACAGCTAAAGACCAAGTGATGAAATCACGCACTTACGCTTTCCGTGACCGTCGTAACAACAAAGGTAACTTCAGAAAACTTTGGATTGCTCGTATCAATGCCGCTGCAAGAATCAACGACATTAGTTACAGCAAACTTATGCATGGATTAAAAGTTGCTAACATCGATATGAACCGTAAGATGCTTGCTGATTTAGCTGTTAATGATCCAGAATCATTTGCTGCTTTAGTAGAACAAGCTAAAAAAGCACTTTAATTTTAAACTTTAAAAACTTCCATCAAGTTAATTGGTGGAAGTTTTTTCTTTAAATACCCCAATCTATTAAACAAATGCTTTAAAATGGAGAGAGGTAAAAAAATGAAAGAAGGGTTAATATGTTAGCAACGTTTAAACCAACTTGGATGGTTGAAAGTCTATACCATGTTTCACCAGAAAGATTGAAGAAAAATGGTATTAATACTATTTTAACTGATTTAGACAATACTTTGATTCCGTGGAATAACTCAATTGGGACCCAAAAAATAATTGAATGGTTATCTTTTATGAAAGATAATGGAATTAATGTTATTGTGGTTTCTAACAATAATCCTAAAAGAGTTCAGATAGCAGTTTCTGATTTAAATATCCCGTTTGTTGCCAGAGCTTTAAAGCCGTTAAATAGCGGAATTAAGCGAACTTTAAAACGTTATAATCTAAGTAAGTCAGAAGTGGTGATGGTTGGTGATCAACTTATGACCGATGTTTGGGCCGCTAATAACTGCAAAATTAAAAGTATTTGGGTTAAGCCATTAGTAGAAACTGACTTATTGGTTACTAGATTTAATCGTTTCTTTGAAACAATTATTTATCGAAAGCTAAAGAAAAAGTATCCAGACTTGAATTGGAAGGAAGACATTAATTAATGGATCAAGAAAAACAAATAAAAGATTATTTAGAAGAGGGTTTATACTGCATTGGTTGTGGTTCTTTAATTCAAGATCAAAACCCTGATGAAATTGGTTATACTCCCAAATCAGCAATTGAAAAGGGATTAGAATCTGGTGAATTATATTGTCAGCGTTGCTTCAGATTAAGACACTATAATGAAATCCAACCAGTAAGCATTTCTGATGATGAATTCTTAGAACTTCTTAGTGAAATCGGGCAAACCGATTGTTTGGTTTTGTATGTAGTTGATATTTTTGACGTAAATGGAAGTATCATTCATGGAATTCAACGATTTGTGGGTGATAATCAGATTATGATTGTTGGAAACAAGGTTGATTTACTTCCTTCTTCTTTTAAACGTCCAAAGGTAAAAGATTGGCTTCGTCAAATGGTTAATCGTGCGGGAATTAAGCCAGTTGATATTGAATTAGTATCAGCTAAAACTAACCAATCGATTGATAATCTTCTAGAAGTAGTTAATAAATATCGTAATGGTCGAGATGTTTATGTGGTTGGGGTTACAAACGTGGGTAAATCAACCTTGATTAATCAGATAATCCATCAAACATCTGGTCAAGATCAGGTTATTACTACTTCTAAATTTCCGGGAACGACTCTAGATATGATTAAAATTCCGTTAGACGATGGACATGACTTAATTGACACACCGGGAATTATTCATAATACCCAAATGGCCCATTATTTGTCAGCCAAAGACTTAAAATATGTATCACCACAAAAACAAATCAAACCCAAATCATATCAACTAAATGAAGGACAAACTCTATTTTTAGGTGCTTTGGGGCGCTTTGATTATGTCAAAGGACCTAAAGCTGGATTTACAGTTTATGTTGATAATAATTTAATGATTCATAGAACTAAATCTGAAAATGCAGATGACTTTTTTGAAAAGCATGCGGGTGAGTTATTAAATCCACCAATTGGCAAAGAAAATGTAGTTGATTTACAAAGACATGAATTTAAAATTAATGATACTTCCGATTTAGTGATTGAAGGTTTAGGTTGGACAACTGTTCCTAAGGGATCAATTGTAACTGGATGGGCACCCAAAGGGGTATCTGTATTGATTAGAAAAGCAATGTTTTAAAAGGAGAGTTTATGAAGTTAACTGGAAAACAAAAGCGTTTTTTGAGAGCTAATGCTAATCGTTTACGTCCCATTTTTTCTGTTGGTAAAAATGGTTTGAATGATGTTTGGTTGGATGAAGTTATTAGAGCGGTAGATAAGCGAGAATTAGTTAAGATTAGTATTCAACAAAGTGCAGATGTTGATACTGATGATGTTAAAAGCTTTATCGAAAATAATAGTGAAATCAATGTAGTTCAAACAATTGGAAATACGGTCTTATTATTTGATCAATCATCAAATCCTAAGTATCGAGATATTTCTAATGGAGTTTTTAGTTTGTAGGTTAAACCATGAAACCAAAAAAGATAGGGATATTAGGTGGAACGTTCAATCCAATTCATTTAGGTCATTTAGTAATGGCTCAGCAGGCTTTAAATCAACTTGAATTAGATGAAGTTAGATTTATGCCAGATTATTTGCCACCACACGTTGATCATAAGGATGCTATCTCAGCAATTGATCGAGTTAACATGATTAAATTAGCGATTGCTGATAACCCCAAATTTAACCTAGAGCTTTGCGAAGTTAAACGAAAAGGTAAAAGTTATAGTTACGATACAATGAAAGAATTAACCACTTCTAATTCAAATGATAAATTTTATTTTATTATTGGCGGTGATATGGTTAACTATTTACCCAAGTGGTATCGGATCTCTGAACTATTAAAAATAGTTACTTTTGTAGGGGTTAATCGAATTGGCAATCAAAAATCTAATGAAGCACCAGTTTTATGGATTGATTCACCGACGATTGGAATTTCTTCAACGGATATTCGAAGTCAAATACAATCTAAACAAAACCTAAAATATTTATTACCTGATAATGTGATTACCTATATAAAGGAGAATCAATTATATGAATAATGAAAAATATCAAGAATATTCAGCCTATAATCGTGCTGAAATAATTGAAAAAATGAAACAACATTTAAACGATGCCAGATTTCAACATTGCTTGCGAGTTGAAGAAACAGCAATTGAACTTGCAAAAGAAAATGGTGTAGATGAAACGATAGCTGGTTTGGCAGGATTAGTTCATGATTATGCTAAACAAAGACCCAGAGAAGATTTTATTGCAACGATTAAGGAAAATCATTTAGATGAAAATCTTTTAAACTATGGTCCAGCAATCTGGCATGGTGTAGTTGGTTATCTATTAATTCAAACAGAATTAAAAATTAACGATAAGCGAATATTAGATGCGGTCAAGTATCATACAATCGCCAATCCTAAAATGGATACTTATGCGCAAATAACATATATGGCTGACTTTATTGAACCTGAGAGAAGCTTTTCAGGAGTTGATGAAGCACGTCAGGTAACACACCAAAATCTTTGGGACGGTGTAGTTTACCAAAACGAAAATACGATGAAGTTTTTAATTGGAAAAGGTAATGCAATATATCCACCGGCATTAACTGCATATAATTCAATCGTTGGTGGAATTGGATAGGAGATTTTATGGATAATCAAAACATTTTAGAAACAGTGGTAAAAGCAGCGGACGACCGCCGTGCAAATAATATCGATGTTTTAAACATTGAAGAATTAAGTGTAATGGGTCGTTATTTTGTAATTATGGATGCTAGCTCAGAAAGACAAGTAAAGGCAATTTCTGAACATATTGTAGACCAACTAGAAGAAAAACAGGTTCACATTCTTCACGTTGAAGGTAAAGATAAACCTAACTGGATTTTAATTGATTTGGGTGATGTAATTATTCATATTTTTAAAACTGAAACTAGAGAATTCTATAATTTGGAAAAATTATGGGCTGATGGAGTTCAAGTTGATATTTCAAAATGGATAACTGAGGAATAGCCATGATATATTCTGAATTTGCTACTTTTTATGATGAACTTTTTGATGATGAATTATATCAAAAATGGGTAGAATTCGTTAAATTAAGTGTAAATCCAACGGAAGCTATTTTAGACCTAGCCTGTGGTACCGGAAAATTGTTGGTGTTGTTAAAGAAGGCAGGTTATCAAGTTACCGGTGCCGACTTATCGGATGATATGTTAGCGATTGCTAATTCACATTTGCTTGAAGCTGGAGATACAGAAACCCAGTTGTTAAATACAAATATGTTAGATTTAAGCGAAATAGATAAATATGGTGCAATTACATGTTTTGATGATTCCATTTGTTACTTACAAGATGTTGATGAAGTGGCAAAAATGTTTAAAGAGGTTTATCAACATTTGGAAAAAGGCGGTCAGTTTTTATTTGACGTAATTACGCCATATCAAACCGATGAGAAATATCCTGGCTATATGTATAACTTCAATGATGGGGAAAATGCGTTTATGTGGACCACCTATGTAGGTGACTTTCCGCATTCGGTTGAACACTATTTAACTTTTTTTAGGTATAACGAAATCATTAATGGCTATGATGAATATAGCGAGGTTCATCATGAACGGACGTATCCGTTGGACGTTTATTTAGAAGCGTTAAAAAAGAGTGGATTTACTTCAGTTGAAGTTAGCGCTAATTTTGGTGTTGAAAAGATTAAAGATAACACCACTAGATGGTTCTTTAGGTGTAAAAGGGATTAATTATGACATTAAAATCAGTTGGAATTATAGCCGAATATGATCCATTTCATCATGGTCATCAATTTCAATTAGAGGCAGCAAAGGAAAAAACTGGTGCTGATGTTGTAGTAGTTGTGATGAGTAGCAATTGGACCCAACGTGGGGAACCAGCTATTTATGATAAGTGGACCAGAACCCAGATGGCATTGAATGGTGGTGCTGATTTAGTAGTCGAACTTCCCATTCAATCTGCCGTACAACCTGCTAGTATTTTCGCTGAAAAAGCCATTGAGTTAATTACTGAACTTAAATGTGATTATTTATCGTTTGGAAGTGAACATTCTGAAATTGACTTTAATCAATTGAAGGAGATTGTAATTAATAGTGATTCAGATCTGTTTAATGACTATCAAAAGACGTTTCCGCAAATTTTTCAAGCTGTTTTGCAAAAACAATTAAATGTTGATGTTAGCTCCCCCAATGATATGTTGGGTTTTTGGTATGCACAAGCTGCTCAACGCTATAACCCCGAATTGAAATTATTTCCAATTTCTAGAATTGAAAGTGAACATAATGATTCAGTTTTAAAACATCGGGTTTCAAGTGGTAAAGCAATTAGATTAGCAATTAAAAATGGTCAAAGTCAGGTTGATGATTTCTTACCATCATCAGTTGATGATTTGCAGCCATTATTTTGGGATGATTACTGGCCTTTTCTTCAGTACCAAATTAATCAATCAAGTTTGGAAGAGTTGCGCAATATTTATCAAATGAGTGCAGGTTTAGAGCACTTATTTAAAAAAGTTGCGATAAAAGCAAAAAATTTTGCAGAATTTATTGCTTCAATTAAGAGTAAACGTTACACTTATACCCGCATCCAAAGACTTTGTGTTTATATTTTATTTAAAATCACAGATCAAGATATTATTGATTCTCAATCCATGCTTCGAATTTTGGGGATGAATAACCAGGGAAAAGAGTATTTAAGTCAGCTTAAAAAGACCTGTTCAGTCCCAATAATTTCTAAGATAGACAAAGAAGCTTTTGAAAAACAACTCTATTTAGAATGTAAGGCTGGTACCTTAACAGGAATGATTTTAAAAAAACACGAAGATTTATATCGCTTTCCAATTATCTTAAATAATTGATTGACCTATCAAGGAAATCATCTTGACATATAAAATTTTTATAAGTATAATTGGATTGTTGCATTGGAGGTTATTTTATGAAATGGTCCTTTGAAAAACTTCAAGGATATAAGAATGAACCCTTTATTGAAGAGGTAACTCTAGATTTAAAGGCTGAATTATTGAATAGATATCCTAATAAGATTTTAGATGCGACACCTTTTCAGGTTTCAGTATCAGCCATCTCTGATAATGGAGATGTAATTATTGATTCTCATGTACAAGGTAAAGTTACAGTTCCATCGTCAAGATCGTTGGTCCCAGTTGAATTAGAACTAGATTTTAATACAACTGAAGTTTTTGTTAATACAAACGCAGCACTAAATCGTTATGAAGATGATGTTGTTGTACTTTTGGTTGATGAAGATGGTATCATTGATTTTGAAGGGGCAGTGGTTGATAATATTATTATTCAGATACCAATGCAAGTCCTTTCTCCTGAGGAACTAGCTGGCGATGAAATGCCAGCTGGAAATGACTGGACAGTTATTTCTGAAGACGATTATAATCGTCAGGGGGAGAACCAAGAAAACGTTGATCCACGTCTATCAGCTCTGAAGAAATTTAATTCTGAAAAGCATGATTAGACTTAATAATTCACTAGTGGAAATTAATGTATAAGGGAGGTTATTATTAATGGCTGTACCAAAGAGAAAGACTTCTAAAGCAAGAAGAGATATGCGTCGTGGTCACATTAAATTGTCAGTTCCTGGCATGAGTGCTTGTCCTAACTGTGGAGAATTACGTAAGTCACATTACGTATGTCCAAGTTGTGGATTCTACGATGGTAAAGAAGTAGTTGCTAAGAAGAACAACTAATTTATCTTAAAGAGCTTTGAAAACACCATGGGTTTTCAAGGCTCTTTTTCTATAGCTAAATCCGCTAAATTTTAATTAAATTTGACTTTTATTGATGTTTATTGATACCTTTAAAAACTTAATCATGATAAAATTTACATGAAACTAAATAAACGAAAGGAAGATGTTTTTATGAATGGAGAAATTTATGGAAATACCGAAGAACTAGGTAATCGCCTGATTGCTAAAACTTACCAAAAAGTAGGTGTTGGTTTAGCAATTACTGGGGTTATCATGACATTAATGGCAACTTTTATGACCAACTGGGTAATGTCTATGGGAATGGGAACTTCATTATTAATTTTGGTGGTTTCTTTAGGACTAATGTTTGCATTAAGTCGTTCAGTTAATGATGATAAGACTAGTGCCTCAACCACTAATACAATTTATTATTTAATGACAATTTTATTTGGAGTTTCTTTAAGCCCAATCTTGATTTATTACCGAATTGGTACAATTGGAATGGCAATGTTAGGAACTGCAGTAATGTTTGGTGGATTAACTTTCTATGCAAACCGGACTAGCAAGAGCTACCTAGGTATGGGATCATACCTAATGTGGGGATTAATTGCCGCAATCGTTTTAAGTATCGTATCAGTTATTTTTAGAATTCCTGGTCTTTACATTATTATCAACATTGTGATGTTAGTTATCTTTTCATTCTTCATTATTTTCGATACGCAAAGCGTTCGTCAGTATGCAAACTATGTTGATTCTGAGGAAAAATTACAAAAATACAGTACCATGGGTGCTTTAGGTATCTACCTTGATATTCTTAACTTATTCCAAATTTTACTTCAATTGTTTGGTATGGGTGACGATAGAAATTAAACTCAAATAAAAAGAGATGAAGAATTTAATTCTTCATCTCTTTTTTGCTTTATTTTTGGCGATTTTGTTCATTTCGCTTCCGATTTTTTTCGGCTTGAGTTTCTATTTTTTGATCTTCTTGTTCTTCTTGCTCAACCTTAGTTTCGGTTTCAGAAATTGTATCTGGAATAATAACCTTTGGTGGATTTTCTTTGGCTTCTTTTTGAATTTGCTTGATTAATCGAGGACGAATGGCGTTAACGATTAGTTGTTGAATAATTGCAAACAGACCACCAATAAAGAAGTAGATACCCAATCCAGCCGGTGCAGAAAGTGAAACAAAGAAAATCATAACGGGACTGATTACCATCATTAATCCCATTTGTTTTCGTTGTTCCTTGGGCATTCCAATGATTGAAAGGTATCCTTGGATGGCATAAACAACGAAGGAAAGAATTGCTAATAGAATACTTTTTTGTCCCAGTTGAATTCCCATGAAAACGGTATGGGATAGCTCAGGAGAATATCTAATTGCTTCGTATAGCGCAGCAAAAATTGGAATTTGAATAACTAAGGGTAAACAACCAATTCCACCAGTCATACTGATGTTGTTATCACGATATAACTTCATCATTTGCTGATTTAATTCAATCTGTTCTTTTTGCGTTTTAGCATTTTTAGCTAATTTTTGAATCTTAGCCATTTGTGGTTTAACTAATGCCATTTTTTCTTGCATGATAGTAGATTTCTTAAGTTGACTAATCATAACTGGTAAGATTAAACAACGAACAATCACTGTGATGGCAATTAATGACCAACCGTAACCACCGACAAATTTTGCTA
Organism: Fructilactobacillus vespulae; assembly: GCF_047324295.1. Classification (GTDB taxonomy): domain Bacteria; phylum Bacillota; class Bacilli; order Lactobacillales; family Lactobacillaceae; genus Fructilactobacillus; species Fructilactobacillus vespulae. The sequence continues at coordinate 1,074,947 of NZ_CP137138.1, forward strand.
ACCAATCCATGATATGTTGGGCTGGAACAGCTAAATAATCATAAACGATTCCATAAGGGTTCCCCTTGGAATCAGTTTGAACACACCCAGACAATAAAAGGGTAGATAAACCTGCCACCCCTAATAGTCCGAGTTTTTTAATTTTTTTCATCTATGAAACTCCTATCTATAAAGTCATACTTTTAATATTAAACTAGTCAGAACTAGACTGCAATTGTGATTGCTCAAGTTTCTATTTTAAATGAAGAATATTTTTCGGGCAAATCAATATCTTTAATTTTTAGTTTACTTATTTTGGCAAAATGATTGGGAAAGTTGTGCAAGTGATTAATCATTTCATTGATTTTTAGGCTTGAACCTTGCAGAACTATTTGCACACTTCCATCAGCTAAATTTTTAACGGTACCGTATATTTTTAATTCGTTAGCAATCTGCAGGGTAGTGTATCTAAACCCGACACCTTGCACGATTCCAGTTACATAAATAATTTTAGATTCCATAACGTTTGATTACCTTCCAAATAAATTGATATGTTAATATTAAGTGTAGAATATCCTAACGATTTGGAGAAGCCAAATGGAACGAATTGTATCAAAACAAAACACTAAAATTAAAGAATTAAAAAAATTAAATACCAATAAAGGAAGAAAAAAGAAGCAACAATACTTACTTGAGAGTTGGCATCTAGTTCAAGAAGCAATTAATAACCTGCCCCAAGAACAAATTATCACAATTTTTACAACTGATGATCAGTATTTAAAACATGGTAGTGAATTAAAAAATTTTGAAGTTATTTTAATTTCAGAAGAGATTGCGGCTGAAATTGCGGATACATCAACAACTCAAGGCATTTTTGCAGTTTGTAAAATTTTTGATACTTCGTTAGAAAAAAACGAGTATCAAGGAGCCTGGCTTTTACTAGATGATGTACAAGATCCGGGAAATATCGGGACTATGGTTCGTACTGCAGATGCAGCTGGATTTACTGGGGTGGTTTTTGGAGAAGGAACCTCAAGTCAGTATAACAGTAAGGTTTTACGTTCAATGCAGGGAAGTCAATTTCACATTAAGTTGGTTAAAGAAAAAATTGAAAATGTAATCAACCAGCTTAAAACAAATGAGGTTCCTGTCTACGGTACTGAACTAAATCCCGAGGCAATTAACTATGAAATGGTAAAACCAGCTGACAACTTCGCTTTAATCATGGGAAATGAAGGAAACGGTATGGATAAGAAGTTGTTATCTGAAACCACAGAAAACCTTTATATTCCGATTAAAGGCCATGCGGAATCTTTAAACGTTGCTGTTGCTGCTGCAGTAATTATGTTTCGGATTAAGAAATAATTGAGGTGTCCCAATGAAAAAAAACGATTGGAAAACCGATAGCGAGTATTTAAACTGTGTCAAAGACTTGCTAGATTCACCAGAAGTTCAAAAGTTAAATGACTATACACAACATCATCATTCGACTAGACTGAAACACTGTATTTACGTATCTTATGAAAGTTATAAAATTGCCAAAAAAATGAATTTAGATTATCGGGCTACCGCTAGGGGTGGACTTTTACATGATTTGTTTTATTATGACTGGAGAACTACTAAGTTTGATGTTGGTACCCATGCTTTTATGCATCCTAGAGTAGCTTTACGTAATGCAAAAAGAATTACTAATTTAACCAATAAAGAAGAAGATATAATTTTAAAACATATGTGGGGGTTAACGCTGGCACGTCCTAAATATAAAGAGAGTGTCATCGTTTCTTTAGTTGATGACTATGCGGCTGTCAATGAATTTATGTTTCCACTTGAAAAAATCGTCAAAAAGCGATTAAATAGCAAAAAGAACGATAAGAGATAGGTAGTGATGATATGGTACAAAATGATAGTAATAAAAAAGGTGAGAGTGACTGTCTTTGTTCTAAGTTCGAGGAAGCTTTTCAAATTCTTGGAAAAAAATGGAATGGAGTTATTATTGAATCACTCTTAATGGGTGAATCTTTAAGATTTGGTGAGATTGCAACCAAAATTGATGGTTGTAGCGATCGAGTTTTAACTGCTAGATTGAAAGAGCTTCGTGATTGGGGAATTGTTGTCAGAAAAACCAGTCCTGATTCAGCGTTGATTAAGTATGAATTAACTGAAAAAGGTGCCGATTTACAACCAATAATGGAGTCAATTCATACCTGGGCAGATAAGTGGTGTGAAGGGAATAACAAGTAGTTTAACTCTTGACCAACAGCTGATTTTGCTATATAGTTTTAGTAACTACTGCGCAGAAAGAAGTAGTACGTCACATTCAAAACAGAGAGGTTAATTTGCTGAAAATAACCAACGTGGCTGAATTCGCTTTCGAAGTAGACATAGATAATTAATTAAAAATGTCCGTTTGATGTTCGTTATCCATCCAAGAGTGCACGTTTATTCGTGAATTTGGGTGGTAACGCGAAGCTTCGTCCCTTTTATAGGGAAGAAGCTTTTTTATTTGGAAAAGGGAGGATTTAAAATGGGTCTAAAAGAAGAACTTGAAGCCATTAAGCAAAAGGGAATTAGCTCAATTGCTGAAACAACCGATATTAAAAATTTAAATGATATTCGGGTTAAATTATTGGGTAAAAAAGGACCAATTACACAATCATTACGTGGAATTGCTAAACTATCCGTTGAAGAACGTCCGGTTGTGGGTAGTTTTGCAAATAAAATTAGAGATGAATTGGCAACTGCAATTTCAGAAAAGCAAGCAAAATTAGAAGCAGAAAAATTAAATCGTAAACTTGCTGAAGAGACAATTGATGTGACTCTCCCAGGTAATCAAGTTCCTGCCGGTCACCCACACATTATTCAAGAAACAATTGATGAAATTGAATCTATTTTTATGGGAATGGGTTACCAAGTTTTAACCGGTCCAGAAGTTGAAGAGGAATACTATAACTTTGAGATGATGAACCTACCTAAAAACCATCCTGCCCGTGATATGCAAGATACCTTTTATATCACTAAAGAAATATTAATGAGAACCCATACCTCACCAATGCAAGCTAGAACTTTAGAAAAGCATGATTTTAGTAAGGGCCCATTGAAGATGATTTCTCCTGGAGTTGTTTTTAGACGAGATACTGATGATCCAACTCATTCACATCAATTTCATCAAGTTGAAGGAATCGTAATTGATAAACATATTACGATGGCTGATTTAAAGGGAACTTTAGAAGTGATGACTCATAAACTCTTTGGGGACAAATTCAAAGTTCGTCTTCGTCCTAGTTACTTCCCCTTTACTGAACCTTCAGTAGAAGCAGACATTACTTGTATGAACTGTAATGGAAAAGGTTGCGATGTATGTAAAGGATCTGGTTGGATTGAAGTGTTAGGGGCTGGAATGGTTCATCCTAACGTATTGAAGATGGCCGGAGTCGATGCAGAAGAATACGGTGGATTTGCATTTGGTGTTGGTCCTGATCGTTTTGCGATGTTGAAATACGGGGTAAACGATATTCGTGATTTCTACCTTAACGACTTAAGATTTTTAAAACAGTTTGATTAATATAGGAGGAACATATGTTACTATCTTACAATTGGATTAAAGAATATTTAGATATTGAACTTTCTCCTGAAGATTTAGGTGAAAAAATTGAAAGAACTTCCGTTGAAGTAGATTCAGTTAAAAAGAGAAGTGATGGATTAAAGAAACTAGTAGTGGGTAAAATTCTTTCATTTGAAAAACATCCAGATGCAAGTCATTTAAACATTTGTCAAGTTGACGTTGGAGAAGAAGAACCGCAACAAATCGTTTGTGGTGCCCCTAATGTAGAAGTGGGAAAAAATGCCATTGCTGCATTACCAGGAGCTCGAGTTGGTGGAAACATTAAAATTAAAAAGGCTAAAATGCGTGGAGTTCAATCAAACGGAATGCTTTGTGGACTTGATGAAATTGGCTTTGATAAAGATTTAGTTCCAGATGAATGGAAGGATGGAATCTACTTCTTGCCAGATAATGCAGAACCAGGAAAAGAAGTCTTTGATTATTTAGGCATGAATGATTCTCTAATTGATCTAGATGTAACCCCTAATCGTGGTGATATGTTAAGTCTACGGGGAGCTCTTTATGATTTGGCGGCCGTTTTCAATCAAAAATTAGAATTTGATGAAACTCCAGAAGCTGAATTGGGAACTGATAAAACTAGCTTAGATATTTCAGCCAATGCGGATGCCAGTTTAGCACCTGCATATCACTTAAAAGTGGTTAAGGATGTTGTTGTAGAACCTAGTCCACTTTGGCTTCAAATTAAACTTTGGAACGCCGGAATTAAGCCAATTAATAACGTTGTTGATATTACCAACTTGGTAATGACTAAGTTGGGTCAACCACTTCATGCTTATGATTTAGATAAACTAACTGGAAATCACTTAGAAGTTAGAAGAGCAGTTGCTGGTGAAAAAATTAAGACACTAGATGAGTCAGAACACGAGTTAAATGATGTTGATATTGTTATTGCAGATGAAAAAGGTCCGGTAGCATTAGCTGGTCTAATGGGTGGTTATGATACTCGAGTTACTACAGAAACCAAGAATATCGTAATTGAAGCTGCAGATTTTGAGTCAGTTTCAACTCGTAAAATGGCACAAAAAGAGCTTCTTCATACTGATGCTTCTCAAAGATTTGAACGTGGAATTGATAAAGGAAACGTAGTAAATGCTTTAAACTATGCTGCTGGTTTAGTTCAAAAAGAAGCACATGGTCAAGCCAGTTTAGGTGTCGTATCAGGTAGCGAAGAGGTCATTAATCCTAGACAAATTGAAATTACAGCTAAACGAATTAATCACGTTTTAGGAACTTCTTTGAGTGAAACAGAAGTAGTTGCAATTTTTAATCGCTTAGGTTTTCAGGTTGAAAATAACAACGGTGAATTATTAGTGACGGTTCCAACTAGATGTTGGGATATTAATATCCAAGCAGATTTATTGGAAGAAGTTGCTAGAATTTATGGTTATGACAACATTCCAAGTACTTTACCAGTTACGGGAACTACCGAAGGAATCTTTACAAATAAACAAGCCATCATTCAAAAATCACGTCGAGTATTAATGGGTGAAGGTTTAAGTCATGCAATTTCTTATTCTTTAACTACTGCTGAAAAGGCACAAATGTTTAATGTTCATCAACATGATGAAACTAAACTTCAATGGCCAATGACTACTGATCACTCTGTTTTACGAATGAACTTAATTTCTGGTTTATTAGATGATATTTCATATAACCAAGCTCGTGGAGTAGAAAATGTACCGTTCTTTGAACAAGGAAGAGTTTTCTTCGGTTCAGATGAACAAGTTCGCCCAACTGAAGTGGAACATATTGCTGGAGCAGTTTCTGGTTCATTAGTAGCTTCTACTTGGAATCAAGCTGCTAAAAAAGTTGATTTTTATGCAATGAAGGGCTTAGTAAATAATTATTTAGATAGTCTTTCATTGGCTGATGCAATCTCATATGAAGCTACTGCTGAAATTAAAGAAATGCATCCAGGAAGAACTGCTTTAATTAAACTAGGTGAAGAAGTAATTGGTTTTGTAGGTCAAATTCATCCATTAATTGCTAAACAATTTAAAATTAAAGAAACGTATGTCTTTGAATTAGACCTTGATAAATTGGTAGCAGCTAAAAAATCAGAACAACAATATCAAACGGTTAGTCAATATCCAAGTATTTCTAGAGACTTAGCACTACTAGTTGATGAAGAAATCACTAGTGATCAAATTGAAGCTGTAATTGAAAAACGTGGTGGAGCATACCTAAAATCAATTCGTTTATTTGATGTTTATGATGGTGAACACGTTGCTGCAGGTAAGAAGTCCTTGGCATATTCATTAACCTTTGAAAATGCTAAAGAAACTTTACAAGACGAAGTTGTTAACAAAGCAATTGAAAAAATCACTAAGTTCTTAGAAAATGACTTGCAAATTGAAATTAGATAGTACAGAGGGAAAAACAAAATGAAAGAAAGTCCGAAGCGTCCCATTATTATTGGAGTTACTGGTGGATCAAGTAGTGGTAAAACGACCGTAAGCAAAACGGTGTTACAACGTTTATTTGGCCATTCAATTGCGATTATTCAGCAAGATTCATACTATAAAGATCAAGCTGATGTACCAATGGAAGAACGAAAAAAAGTTAATTATGATCATCCAGATGCATTTGATGATGACTTGTTAGTTGAACAATTAACTAAATTGTTAAATTATGAAACTGTTGAAAAGCCGGTTTATGATTATTCAGAATTCACTAGAAGTAATGATACTAAAATTCAAGAGCCAACTGATGTGATTATTTTAGAAGGAATCTTAATTTTAAATAATCAACGCCTGCGCGATTTGATGGATATTAAAGTGTTCGTTGATACAGATGATGATATTCGCTTGATTCGTCGAATCCAAAGGGATACAGTTGAGCGGGGACGTTCTTTGGATTCAATTATCCAACAGTATTTAGCGACAGTTCGTCCGATGTATCATCAGTTTGTGGAACCTACTAAACGTTATGCTGATATTATTATTCCTCGTGGTGGAAAAAATGTTGTTGCAATTGATTTATTAGCAACTAAAGTACAGGCTATTTTAGAAGATGGTTCTGAAAGTTTAGTTATTGATGACTAGATATTATTTGCTAATTTTTGATTTTAATGATAAGTTTTAATTCGAAAAAAATAATGAGGTGTTTAAATGAGTGAAGATAAAGTATATCCAATGACCCAAGAGGGTAAAGTTAAGCTTGAAAAAGAATTAGAAGATTTAAAAACAATCCAACGTCCTCAAATAATTGAAGAAATTAAAGTTGCTAGAAGTTATGGAGATTTATCAGAAAATTCTGAATATAAATCTGCGAAAAATCAACAAGCTTTATTGGAAAGTAGAATTAATACTGTTGAACACATGCTTCAATTTGCTGAAGTGGTTGATGAAGAAAAAACGGATTCAAACGAAGTAAGCGTTGGTAAGACAGTTCAATTTAAAGAATTACCAGACGAAGAAGTGGAAGAATACCAAATCGTTGGTGCAGCAGAAGCTGATCCATTGTCTGGAAAGGTTTCAAACGATTCACCAATTGCAGCTGCTCTATTGGGCCACAAGGTTGGTGAAAAAGTCGATATTGAAATTCCCGACGGTTTAATGCACGTTGAAATCGTTTCAGTTAAATAAAATAATTAAGATATCGAATTTTGATAATTCGATATCTTTTTTCTAGATTTAAATTTAATTTTAACTAAATTTGGTTTCTCTTTATTGCGCAAGGATAGGGATAATGTAATAATGAAACTGTGTGAAATTTCGAGAATAAGGGGTAACTAGAGTGGGTAATTTTTTTGGAAAATTCTTCAAAAGAAGAACACGATCTAGTCGACAAAAGAGCGAGGCAAACGTAATTCCTTTCCGATTAAATTTAATTTTTATAATCGTCGGGTTATTATTTGTTGTTTTGATCTGGAAGTTGGCAGATTTACAAATTATACAAGGTAAGTACTTTCAATCAGTTGTTAATAATAGTAATAATGCCACTAAATACGGTAATGTTGAACGTGGAATGATTTATGATTCTACCGGTAAATTAATTTCAGGTAATCAGGCCCAAAGAGCCATTACTTATACGAGATTACCTAATGTTAATCCTAGTGATATGTACGACGACGCTACTAAGTTGGGAAGCTATATAAAAGTTCCCACCAAAAAGCTAACTGATAGACAAATTGCTGATTACTATTTAGCTAATCCTACTAATAGTAAGAACGTTGCTAAAACCATCAAAAATTATGAAAATATGAGTGTTGATAATCAACAAACTGCTAAATTGAAAAAGGTCATGAATGGTGGCGTGATTTCGTTTAACGATAAAATTAAAAATAACGCAGCTATTTATAACTCAATGAGTGGTGCTTATAAGCTTTCAACAACTTTTGTTAAGTATAATGATGTATCAAATGAAGAAATGTCATTAGTTGGTGAACATGCTAGTGAAATGCCTGGAGTAGCAGTAGGAACAAACTGGGCAAGAAATTATCCGGATGGAGAAAATATCAAAATGTTAACGGGTGGAGTTTCTTCAAATGAAGCTGGGTTACCTGAAAACGAAGTGAACAAATTATTAGCCCAAGGATATTCACAAAATGAATCAGTTGGTACTAGTAATTTGGAATCGAAATATGAGCCCATCTTAAAGGGATCTAAGTCGCAAACTAACGTGAAAATGAATAGTGACGGACAAATTATTTCTCAAGTAAAGAAATATGCTGGTAAACGTGGTGATAACCTCCAACTAACTGTAAATTCTAAATTCCAAAAAGATTTAGAAGATTTGGTTAAGAGTAATCAAGCCGGTGGTAATGCAACGGGAACTTATGCAGTGGCTATGAATCCTAAGACTGGTGCAGTTATCGGGATGGCCGGAGTTGATCGTGATCCCAAGACCGGAAAGGTTACCGAAAACGATCTAGGAACCATGGCAACTTCGATTACAATGGGATCCGTTGTTAAGGGTGCGACGGTTGCTGGAGCTCTAATGGATAAAGTTATTACACCAGAAAGCAGTGTCTTAACTGATATGCCTATTAAAAATGGTGGCGGTACTAAGAGTTCTTGGTTCAATAAAAATGGTGAAGCAAACATGGCGGTTAATGCAGCCGGTGCGCTGGAGGTTTCTTCTAACTCGTACATGATGCAATTGGCCATGAAAGAAGCTAACTTCCATTACGTTGAAGGTGGTCAATTAAATATGAATCCAGCTGTATTTAATACCCTTCGCAGTTACTTTAACCAGTTTGGTTTGGGAATCAAAACTGGGATTGATATTCCTGGTGAGTCAAAGGGAATTCAAGGTCCTGGTGGATTTGCAAACATTGGTAAAGCGCTGGATGAGTCATACGGAAACTACGATGGTTATACAACCATGCAACTTGCTCAGTATATGTCTACCATTGCTAATGGTGGTTATCGTTTACAACCTTATCTCGTTCAAAATATTAGAGAAACAAACGAAAAGAACGGTAAATTGGGTAGAATTAAGAACTCAACGAAACCTCGAGTTCTTAACAAAGTTCCAATTAGTACTGAACAATTAGATGTTATTAAACAAGGATTCTATCAAGTTGTTCATGGTAGCAATAAATATAAAACTGGTGGTGCATTACAGGATATTTCACCTGAAGTATCAGCCAAAACTGGTACAGCACAAACATTCTATAATGGACAAGAAACTGTAACGCTTAGTTTAGTTTCATATGCACCATCAGATGACCCACAAGTGGTAATTGCACTGGCAATGCCTAATTTACCGGCTGATGCCTCGGTTAACAATACTACTTTGGCAAAACAAATTTATCAGGCTTATTGGAAAGATGTTCAAAATGCTCCCGGAAAATAATCCGTCAAGTATAAATACTTAACATTTATTTGATTAAAGGCTAGAATTTATTTTGAAATAATGTTATGATATTTAGTGTTATTAATGATAATTTAAAAATGCACTTGTTTGGAGGTATTTACCATGCGTGTACACATCACTTTAGAATGTACAGAATGCCACGAACGCAACTACTTAAGTTCTAAGAATCGTCGTAACAACCCAGATCGCTTAGAATTAACTAAGTATTGCCCTCGTGAAAGAAAAGCAACTTTACATCGCGAAACAAAATAAGGATTTTGAGCAATTGCTCAGAATCCTTTTTTATTAGGTGGATAAAATGAAAAATAAAATTAGAAAAGAAATATTAGCTAAAATGAAAATTAGTAATCGTGATTACGATGAAAATTTATGTCAAAGGTTGTTTGCGACTGTTCAGTGGAATCATGCTGATGTAGTAGCGGTTACACTTAGTATGGATGATGAGCTGGATACTAATCCAATAATTGAAAAAGCCTTTCAGCAAAATAAACAAGTTGTAATTCCTAAAACCTTTTCAAATCGCGTTATGAAATTTTTTGCTTTTGATAACAGTACTAAAATCGAAAAAAGTAATTTTGGGGTAAGGGAACCGGTGGACGCTAATGAGGTATATCCGGATGATATTGATTTAATAATTGTACCGGGAGTAGCTTTTAATCCCAGTACCCATCAAAGAATTGGCTTTGGTGGTGGTTTTTTTGATTGTTACTTGTCTAGTTATTCAGGAGATACAATTAGTTTAGTAAGGCCGGAACAGGTGGTTAATAAAAATTGGTTATCTGAAGAAACTGATATACCCGTTCAATTAATAATTAGAGGTGATGATAATGATTGATCAATTAAAAAGACGATCTTTTCTTACTGAAGCATCAGTTTTGGTTATGGTTATTATTTTTATATTAATGACATTTGCGGGTGGTAGTACCAACTCAAAAGTTTTGATTGATTTTGGAGCAGAAAATAATACTTTAATTAATGCTGGACAGTGGTGGCGTCTTTTAAGCGCAAGTTTTATTCATATTGGCTATCAGCATTTGATTTTAAACTTGATTTTTATTTATTTTTTAGGAAAAATAGTTGAAAATAACTTTGGACACTGGCGGTTTATGTTTATTTTCCTAATTTCTGGAATTGTAGGTAATTTATTTAGTTTTGCATTTGATACGGGTTTATCTGCGGGGAGTAGTACGGTTATATTTGGTCTTTTTGGAGCTTATTTCTCGCTTTACTTTGCATATCCCAATAATATGGAGATACGGCAACAATCTAGTTCGTTTGTGATCTTAATTTTATTTAACTTATTGTTTGATATTTTTATGCCTTCAATTAGTCTGGTGGGACACCTAGGTGGACTGGTCGGCGGATTTTTGATATCACAAGTGCTAGGTGTACCGAATGAAAAAACTTTGAATAAAAAAAGTAAAATTATTTATGCAAACGCTTTAATTATTGTTATAATGGTAATGTATTATATTGGTTTGAATCGTTGACACAAATAAGTGATTTACTTTAGGATGATAACTATATATGAAAAATTTATATGATGTACAACAGCTTTTAAAACGTTTTGGGACTTATGTCTATATTGGTAAACGTATTTGGGATATTGAAGTCATGGCTTTGGAATTAGATCACTTGCATGAAGCAAAGTTAATTTCAAACGATGAGTTTATTTCTGCTAAACTAGTATTAACTAAAGAACATCGAATTGAAGCTGATAAAACAAAATAAAAAACCGGGGGTCGTGAACATGTTAAAAAACTTAATTGGAATTGATTTAGGTGGAACTACAACTAAAATGGCTTTTCTTAACGAAGAAGGAGAAGTTTTAGACAAATGGAGAATTCTTACTGATATTAGTGATAATGGTAGTCACATTGTTGAAAATATCATTGAATCAATCAATAAGCACATTGAAGAAGCTGGAAAAACTAAAGCCGATTTTATCGGAATTGGTATGGGAACTCCAGGTGCTGTAAACAGTGAACGTGGAACTGTTTCTGAAGCATATAATTTAAACTGGGTTGATGAACAACCAATTAGACAATTAATCCAAGATGGAATTGGTTTGCCTTTTGACCTTGATAATGATGCTAACGTAGCTTCACTAGGTGAATACTGGAAAGGTGCTGGTAGTGCAGAAGCTGATGTTGTTTTTGCAACACTTGGTACTGGAGTTGGTGGTGGTGTAATTGCCAATGGTAAGTTGATTCATGGTGTAAATGGTGGAGCTGGTGAAATTGGTCATATTACAGTTGAACCAAGAGGTTACCAATGTACTTGTGGTAAACAAGGTTGTTTAGAAACATATGCATCAGCTACAGGAATCGTTAGACTTGCTGAAGATATGACTAAAGATTTCCGTGGTACTTCACGTTTGAAAGAATTAATTAATGGTGACGAAAAAGTTACTTCAAAACTTGTTTTCTATCTAGCTGATAACGGTGATATTTTAGCAAACCAAGTTGTTGATCGTGTTTGTTTCTACCTTGGATTAGCATTATCAATGATTGGTAATACATTTAACCCAGCAAGTATTATTATTGGTGGTGGTGTATCAAACGCCGGAAATACTTTATTACAACCAACTACTAAATACTTCCAAGAAAATGCCTTCTCTTCAGTTAGAGATTCAACTAAGATTAAATTAGCTGAGTTAGGTAATGATGCTGGTGTGATTGGTGCCGCTTCAATGGCATTACAATTTAAATAATATAACTAAAGGATTGGAGTGAATCTGCTTGGCTGGATTTTTGAATTTTATAACTATCTTTTTAGTTGCAGTTATTATTTTATTTGCCATTTGGATGGGAGTGCACTATTTAAATATCTTCAGAACTAAAAAGTACGCTAAATTTTTATCTGAAGATGAATTTACAAAAGGAATGCGGAAAGCTCAAGTTATTGATTTGAGAGAGTCTAATCCATTTAAAAATGGACATATTTTAGGCGCCCGTAATATTCCTTACTCAACTTTTAAGAATTTTTATGCTGATATTAGACCTGATCTTCCGGTTTATTTGTATGATCAAACTACTACAATTAGCATGAAAGCTGCGAAATTTTTGAACAATAAAAACTTCAAAAACATTTCAATTTTAGATAAAGGATATCAAAATTGGGATGGAAAAGTTAAAAAAGGCTAAAAAAAGAGAGCTCATTTGAGCTCTCTTTTATTTTGATTAACCTAAGTGAGAAGAACCGGCTTTTCTTTGTGACTTTTTACGGTTTTCTTCTTCTTTTTGTTCTTGTGATTCGATTGGTTCAACCACTGCTTTTTTAAATGAGTATAGAACTCCGGCGGTAACTCCAATCATAGCAGCAACACCTGTTGCAAATCCTTTACCAAACTTATGCATAGTTATAAACCTCCTTATATTTATACATTTTAATTATGCTTTATTTAGTTTAAAATATCCAGTAACAAACCTATTTTTAAGGACAGTGAATATGAAAAAAGTTTTAATAATTGCAGGACCTACAGCGGTGGGGAAGAGTTCTTTATCGGTTGATTTGGCACAAAAATTTTCTGGAGAAATTATTTCTGGAGATTCAATGCAAGTTTATCGTAGTTTAGACATTGGAACGGCAAAAATAACCCCAACTGAAATGAAGGGGATTAATCATTACTTGATTGATATAAAAAATATCCAACAACAATATAGTGTTGTGAATTTTGTTTCTGATGCTGGTGATTTGATTGAAAAGATAACTAACCAGGGAAAACTTCCAATTATTGCTGGGGGAACTGGTTACTACTTACAAGCTTTAATTAAAGGATTAGCTTTTGGGGGACAAAAGAGTTCAAACGATGCGATTAAGAAAAATTTGGAACTTGAACTCCAAAAATCTGGTTCCCAAGCACTTTGGAATCGATTGAATTCGATTGATCCATTATCTGCTGCTAAAATTCCGGTTAATAATTCCAGAAAGGTCATTCGAGCCTTGGAAGTTTATCAGGTAACGGGCAAGCTTTTTTCGGATCAAGAAAACTTTGGTGATCGTTACGATGCGTTAGTAATTGGATTGAATTGTGATCGTCAGTTGCTTTATCAACGGATTAATTCTCGAGTTGATGAAATGATGAAACAAGGCCTACTTGAAGAAAATCAATGGTTGTTCAATAATGGCGGGATGGAAAATCCAGCTAGTAAAGGGATTGGATATCGTGAATTTGATTCGTATTTTTCTGGTGATAGTAATTTAGAAGAAGTGGTCTCTCAAATTAAGCAAGATTCTAGACATTATGCCAAACGACAGTTAACCTGGTTTAGAAACAAGTTAAATGTTCACTGGTTTAATCTGGTTGAACATCCAGCAGAGCTTAAAGAGATAAATACTTTGATAGAGAAGTGGAGAAATAATGATGAACTTTAATGAACTAAATGATATGACTGTTAATTTATATCGGCAATTTGAAGCTAAAAAACAAATGGTTTGGAAAGATAATCATCATTTATTGTCGATTGTAACGTCTTTAGACATCCATCTGGGTGAATTGGCAGTATCTTCTAGGTTAGATGATACTAAGATTAATTCGGCGGTTAAATTAGATTCAGAGCGACAAATTGATGCTGCCATTGGAGTTCTTAAAGATTTCTTTTTAATGGCAAGCATTTGTAATTGGACTGATATATTTGAATTAAGTGAGAAAGAGCAGAAACGATTACAGATTTTACCGGTTGATGATAAGGCAAAATTGGATACCTTGTATTTATCAATCAAAAATATGATCTTAAAATCTTTTTATGAAAAGGATAAAACTAGTTTTAGACATGGTTGGATTTTATTTTATAAATGGATTTTTAGTGATTTGAAGTTTGATGAGACGGGATTTGAAAAAGATTTTCAAGAAAAAGTTAAAAAAGAACAAGAAAATCTTTAAAATGATATTGACCTACGGCAAAATATACCTTATAATTATTTTTGTTATGTCGCAGTAGCCCAGTTGGATAGAGCAACGGTCTTCTAAACCGTAGGTCGAGCGTTCGAGTCGCTCCTGCGACATTGTTAAAAAGGCAGTCATCTGAAAAGGTGATTGTCTTTTTTGTTTGACAAAAAAAACATTATTAGATAAAATAAACATGTTGTACTTGTGGACTTTCACAGCTACAACCGCACAGTTTGAGTAATTAAGATCGAAAAGGCGCTCATATCTGGCGAGTCTAAGCATATTATTATAAGGAGGTGCATGTACATGTACGCAATTATCGTTACAGGTGGAAAACAATACAAGGTTTCTGAAGGTGATTCTATCTTTGTTGAAAAGTTAGATGGTGACCAAGGAACTAAGGTTACTTTTGACCAAGTTGTATTTGTTGGTGGAGACACTACTAAAGTTGGTACTCCATTAGTTGATGGTGCTTCAGTTGAAGCTTCAGTTGAAAAACAAGGTAAGGAAAAGAAGATTACTATCTTCCGTTACAAGCCTAAGAAGGGTTCAACTTCTAAGAAGGGTCATCGTCAACCTTACACTAAAGTTAAGATTGAAAAAATTAACGCTTAATTAATTATGATTAAAGCTAAATTTAATTCATCTGACAATCTAATTACCGGTTTTAGTTTAACAGGTCATGCAGATTCAGATGAATACGGGCATGATATTGTTTGTGCTGCCGCATCTGTTTTAGTGATTACCACGGTTAATAATTTATCTAGAGTTGCCGGAATTGATCCGGTGGTTCATCAAGATGAAAAAAATGGTGGTTATATCAAAGTTTCAGTTAATGATGCTGATGTTAACAATGTTAAGGTTCAAACTTTATTATTATCCTTACAAAATGGAATTATTGATTTATCAAATGAATATTCTGATTTCGTTAAATTAAAATAATTTTTAAATATGGAGGTGTATTGCACATGCTAAAATTGAATTTACAATTCTTCTCTCACCATAAAACTGGGGGTTCATCATCTAACGGTCGTGACACTGCTGGTCGTCGTTTGGGAACTAAAGCTGCTGATGGTTCAAGTGTAACAACTGGTTCAATCATCTACAGACAACGTGGAACTCATATCTACCCAGGAGTAAACGTTAAACGTGGTTCTGATGATACTTTATTCGCACTTGCTGATGGTGTTGTTCGTTTCGAACGTTTAGGTAGAGACAAACGTCAAGTTTCTGTTTACCCAGAAGCTGAAACTGCTAACAAGTAAATAAAATATAGACCCGCGTTATAGTGGGTCTTTTTTTATGCCAATAGTGGATGGGGCTTGATTTCAGACACTTATAATTGATATGATTAATAGTAAACATAGGAGGCTTTTATTATGGCTATTTCTACAGCAAAATTTAAAACTGGTTTAACAATCGAAGTTGATAACGCAATCTGGAAAATTCTAGATTTCCAACACGTAAAACCTGGTAAGGGTGGAGCTTTCGTTCGTACTAAACTAAAGAACCTTAGAACTGGTGCGGTACAAGAAAAGACTTTCCGTTCAGGTGCCAAAATGGAAAAAGCGGAAATCAATACAATGAAGATGCAATATCTTTATGATGATGGAACTGGTTTAGTTTTCATGGATAATGAAACTTTTGATCAAATTACCATTCCTAATGAAGCAGCTGAAGAAGCAATGAAGTATCTTCAACCAAATATGGAAGTTCAAATTATGCAATACAAAGGTGAAACTCTAGGAATTGAAGTTCCTAAGACTGTGAGCCTTGAAGTTGCCGAAACTGAACCTGGTATTAAGGGTGATACAGCTTCTGGTGGTTCAAAGCCAGCTACTATGTCAACTGGTTTAATTCTACAAGTTCCATTCTTTGTTAACCAAGGTGATAAGTTAATCATCAATACTACTGATGGTACTTACATTTCACGTGATAAAGATAGTAAATAATAATTAAAAAATCTTGAATTGGGGGCTATGAAAATGGCAGCAGAAGATCAATTTATTACATTAAGTAATAAAGAAAGCGACTTAGGGGATATAAAAGTTGCACCAAATGTGATTGAAATAATTGCTAGTATCGCTACTACAGAGGTAGATGGTGTTAATAAGATGCGTGGAACTTTCTCTTCCAGCGTTCAAGGATTGTTCGGGAGAAAAGAACGTAGCCACGGCATTAAACTTCTCTTTAACGATGACGATGCACTTGATGTTGATGTTTATGCTTACCTAGACTATGGGGTTTCAGTTCCTAAAGTGGCCCTTCAAGTTCAAGATCAAGTTAAGCAACAACTTCTTTTCATGACTGACTTACACGTTGATGCAGTTAATGTTCACGTTGTAGGAGTAGTTCCTGAAAAGGAAGCCAAAGTGGATACAGACAGTTTGTTTGATAATGATGGAGAAGATAGTGAAAGTTAACAGACATCAAATTCGAGAACTGGCATTTCAAACATTGTTTGCTTTAGAAAGCAATGATGAAATTAATGTTGATGAATGTTTTCATTACATTACTAAAAATGATGCCAACGAAATACCAGACTATTACCATGAATTAGTCTTCGGTGTTAGAGAACACCAAAGTGAAATTAACGAAGCAATTCAACCATTACTTGATTCTAAGTGGGTAGTATCCCGATTAAATAAAGCTGATTTGATTATTTTACAACTAGCATTTTATGAAATGAAATTTGTAGATGATGTTCCAGCTAAAGTTTCAATTAATGAAGCACTTGAATTAGCAAAGAAATTTAGTGATGATAAGTCAGTCAACTTTATTAACGCTATTTTAGATAAAAACATGAAAAAGAACCCAGATTAATTTCGGGTTCTTTTTCTTTTCATTCAGTGAAAGATAAAATAATATGCTAAAATTAGTTTTAACTTGTCGGATATGAATGGAGGTTATTAAATGGTAAAAACAATCGATGGTCGAAAAATTGCTAAAGAGCTTAATGAAACCACTAAAGAAAAAGTACAACAGCTAAAAAAACAGGGGATTCAACCTGGTTTAGCGGTTATTTTAGTTGGTGAGAATCAGGCTAGTCAAAGATACGTTCATATGAAAGAAAAGAAAGCAATTGAGTTGGGAATTAATTCAATTAGTAAAGTTTTTCCAGAAACAATCTCTGAAAGTGATCTTTTAATTGAAATTGAACGATTAAATGATGATCCCACAGTCAATGGTATTTTGGTTCAATCACCTTTACCTAAGCACATTAATGAACAAAAAGTGATTGAAACAATCGATTACCACAAAGATGTTGATGGTTTTCATCCTGTGAATGTTGGTAATTTATTTCTAAATGTTTCCAAACCATATCCGGTAGCATGTACGCCTAAAGGAGTTATGACACTTCTTGAAAAATATAATATTAATGTTGATGGTGCTCGAGTAGTAATAATTGGTAGAAGTTCAATTGTTGGAAAGCCAATGCTTGCTTTAATGTTAAATGCCAACGCAACGATTATTGATGTCCACAGTCATACTAAAGATATTACGGAATATACAAAGGATGCTGATATCGTAATTTCTGCAGTTGGAAAGGTAGCAACAATTACAGAAGCCGATTTGAAAGAAGGAGCCTGTGTAATCGACGTAGGACAAAATTTAGATAAGAATGGTAAATTAGTCGGAGACGTTGATTATGACCCTGAAAATAGCAAAATAGGCTATATTACACCGGTACCCGGTGGAGTCGGTCCAATGACAATTGCAACTCTGATGCAACAAACTGTTGAAATGTGTGAATGGAGCAAATTAAAATGAATCATGAGTATTTAACGGTTACTTCATTAAATCAATATATTCATAAAAAATTTGAAAAAGATCCTTATCTAACTAAGGTTTATGTTACTGGTGAGCTTTCTAATTGGAGAAAACGTCCTGGACACCAATACTTTGTCATTAAAGACGATAAGTCAGTTTTAAGCGCGGTAATGTGGAAAGGTGCCTTTAATAAAGTTAAATTTGAGCCCGAAGAAGGAATGAAAGTTCTAATAACTGGTCGAGTTTCCACTTTTGAAAAAAGTGGTCAATATCAAATTTACGTGGAATCGATGGAACCAGATGGTGTCGGTAACCTGTACTTAGCATATGAACAGTTAAAGAAAAAGCTTTTTAGTGAGGGGTTGTTTGCACCAGAGCATAAGCAGTTGATTCCTAAATATCCTAAAAAAATAGCGGTAGTTACTTCACAAAGTGGTGCAGTTATTCGAGATATTATTGATGCAGTTAGAAAACGGGATAATCATATCCAGGTGGTTTTATTTCCGGCAGCAGTTCAAGGTGATGGGGCTGCTACAGAGATTGCTCAACAAATTGAAGCTGTCAATCAACGTAGTGACTTTGATACGTTGATAATTGGACGTGGTGGTGGATCAATCGAAGATTTATGGCCATTTAACGAAGAAATTGTAGCTAGAGCGATCTATAATAGCAGGGTTCCGGTGATTTCTTCTGTCGGGCACCAAACTGATAATACAATTGCTGATTTGGTTGCTGACGTTCGGGCATCAACGCCTACCCAAGCTGGAGTCATTTCATCTCCAGTACTTTCTGATTTAATAGTTAGTCTTAATAATGCCAATAACATAATGAATAACTCAATCAGAAATTTAATTAGAACCAACCAACAGAAATTAGAGCAGTTAAAACGAAGCTATGTTTTTCAAGATCCTAAAAGATTATATGAATCATACCAGCAGCAACTTGATATTTTAACTGAAAAAGTTCAAGTAGGATTTAAAACTATAATTAATCAAGATGTGAATCGATTTGAAGTTTTAAAATCAAATTTAATTGCTGAATCACCTAAAAATCAAATAAAAAGTAATCAAAAACAACTAGAATATTTAAACACCAACTTAATTAATGCAATCAAAATAATTCATAAACAAAAAAATGATAAATTGGCGAATGAAATTGCTGCCCTGGATCATTTAAGTCCATTGAAGATTATGTCGAGGGGTTATAGTCTAGTTAAAGATTCACAAGGTAATTTAATTAAATCAGTTGATCAGGTTTCTAATAAAGAAGAAATCAAAGTTGATTTGTCTGACGGATCAATTGCTGCAAATATTACAAAAATTAATCAGAAAAAGGTGTAATAATGGCTGAACATAAAATGACATTTGAAGAAAATATGAATAGATTAGAGCAAATTGTTAATAACTTACAAAGTGGTGATGTTCCTTTAGAAAAAGCTTTAACTGAATTTCAAACCGGGATTCAATTAAGCAAAGAAATGCAATCCACATTAGAAAATGCAGAAAAGACATTGACCAAAATGGTTGATTCAAGTGGCGAAGAGGTTCCTTTTACAAGAGATAAGGGATATCAAGACCAAAATAATGATGAAAATGGAGATTTATCATTCTAATGGAAACTGAAAAACAAGTATTAGGAGAATTTGAAGCCAAATATATTCCGTTAATTGATAAGTTTTTAAGCGAAAACATCGTAAAATCTTCTACAAATAAACTTTTAATTGATTCAATGAGTTATTCATTAATGGCTGGAGGTAAAAGACTACGCCCACTTTTAAGTTTAGCTGTTTTAGATTCGTATGGAGTAGCTATTAATCAAGAGTTAATCAAAGTGATTTCTGCAGTGGAATTAATTCATACCTATTCTTTAATTCACGACGACTTACCGGCAATGGATAATAGCGACTATCGTCGGGGTAAATTAGCTAATCACGTCAAATTTGGTGATGATATTGCAACGCTTGCAGGCGATGGATTATTAACTTTAGCATTTGAATGGATTGCGGATAGTTCACTTAATTCAGCAGTTAAAGTTGACTTAATTAATCAATTAGCTAGATCAGCAGGTCCTTGCGGAATGGTTGCAGGTCAGGTGATTGATGTTTCTTCTGAGGATAGTAGCTTAACGTTAGAACAACTACAAACTTTGGACCAAAAGAAAACCGGAGAATTGTTTTATTATTGCGTTGTGGCAGGTGCTATGATTGCCAAAGTTAGTGATCATGACCTAGAGCAGTTAAAGAAGTTTGCTTGGAGTTTTGGAGTAGCTTTTCAAATTTATGACGATATTTTAGATAATCCGGCAACGGGTTCTGATGAAGATGTTGAAAAAAACACCTATGTCAATTTGTTAGGGATTGAAAACGCAAAAGACAAACTCGCAGAAATAATAAAACAAGGTGAAAATGCAGTTGATAATCTAGAAGACGCAAAGGTTACAGTGATTTTGAAATCATTTTTCACTTATTTTGAAATAGGAAAAAGGTAGAATGACAAAAAAAGAAAGAATTGATGTACTACTAGTTCAACAGGGATTGTTTGATAGTAGAGAACAAGCTAAACGTGCTGTAATGGCCGGTGAAATTTTAGGAAAGAATGAACAAAGACTGGATAAGCCGGGAGTGAAAATTCCAGCCGACACCGAATTGCATTTAAAGGGCAAAGTAATGCCTTATGTTAGTCGGGGTGGTTTGAAGCTAGAAAAAGCACTCAAAAGTTTTAATATTTCGGTTAAAGACAAAACTGTTTTAGACATTGGATCATCAACCGGTGGATTTACGGATGTAATGTTACAAAACGGCGCCAAATTAAGTTATGCGTTAGATGTAGGTACCAACCAACTAGTCTGGAAGTTAAGAAATGATCCAAGAGTAGTTGTAATGGAAAATACTAACTTTAGATATAGTAAGCCAGAGGATTTTACGGAAGGACAACCCGAATTTACTTCAATTGACGTGTCCTTTATTTCCTTGCACTTAATATTAGAACCCTTAAAAAAGATAATTAAGGAAAACGGTGAAGTGGTTGCTTTGATAAAACCACAATTTGAAGCCGGAAAAGAAAACGTTGGAAAACATGGAATTGTAAAAGACAGCCAGGTTCATAATGATGTAATTAAAAAAGTTATGAGTTATGCAATTGCTGCCGGTTTTTCAGTTATTGGATTGGATTTTTCTCCCATCAAGGGTGGAGTGGGAAATATTGAATTTCTGGTTCATCTTAAATCAACAAAAAATCCAGTTATTAGTCCAGATATTTCAATTTCAGAAGTTCAAGATCATGCATATAAAGGTTTAAATAATTAGTAAGTGAGGTGTCATTTTGTTAAAAGAAATTTCAATTAAAGACTTTGCGATTATTGATAAACTTTCAATTAAATACGAATCCGGAATGACAGCTTTAACCGGGGAAACTGGTGCTGGTAAATCAATCATAATTGATGCAGTGGGGTTATTAGCCGGTGGAAGAGGATCACAGCATTTCATTAGAGCTGGAGAAAATAAAGCAGTTTTACAAGGTTTATTTGAAGTTCCTAAGAATGGCTTTACTGAAGCACGTTTGGATGAATTTGGAATTGATCATGAAGATGACGATGTAATCTTGCAAAGAGAATTATATCGAAACGGAAGAAACGTTTGTCGTATTAATGGGATGCTGGTGAATACCAGTACCTTAAAAAAAGTTGGAGAAACCTTAGTTGATATTTATGGTCAAAATGAGCATCAATCTTTAATGCAAAGTGATAAACATATCTACTTATTAGATGAATTTATTGGAACTAAAATAGAAAAAGAGTTAGCTGTTTATCAAGAAAAGTACGAAGAGTATCTAAAGCTAAAAAAACGCATTGAAACGAAGAATCAAAATGAAAAAGAGTGGGCTCAACGCCTCGATATGCTGAAATTTCAAGTTAATGAAATTGAAAAAGCTGATTTAATTAACGGTGAAGAAGAAAAGTTAATTAGTGAACGTAATCGGTTAAATAACTTTCAAATGATTAACCAAAGTTTAAGTATGGCCTTAGCAAATATTGAGGGGGATGAGACTCTTAGCCCGATTGATATGATTGGCCAATCTATGAGTGAGATTGAAAACGTAGAAAAAATTGATGAAGATTTTAAGCAAATTTCTGAAAATATAAATGGAGCCTTCTATATGCTTCAGGATGCTACCAGTGCAATTAGTAATCAACTAGACTCACTAGAATTTGACCAAGGTCGTTTAGATGAAGTTGAAGCACGTTTAAATACCATTTATGAACTTAAACACAAGTATGGTGATTCAATTCAACAAGTTTTAGAATATTATGAAAAAATATCCGTTGAATTAAGTGAAATGAAATCAGAGTCAGCAAATGGCGATGATTTAGAAGCCAAATTAGGTCATTTAAAAAATGACTTGATTAAACGTGGAGAAAAATTAACTAAAATTCGCCGGAAGGGTTCTGAGTTATTAACTAAAACTATCCATCAGCAGTTAGCCGATTTGTATATGGAAAAGACTGTGTTTGAAGTTCATTTTAAAGAGTTATCCCAAGGAACTTTTAATAAAAATGGGATGGAAAGCATTGAATTTTATATTCAAACTAATCCGGGCGAAGAAATGCAGCCTTTAGTTAAGATTGCTTCTGGTGGTGAATTGTCCCGGATTATGTTGGCGTTAAAAACGATTTTTTCAAAACTTCAAGGGGTTACATCGATTATTTTCGATGAGGTTGATACGGGTGTTTCTGGTCGTGTTGCACAAGCAATTGCCAACAAAATTCATCACGTTAGTTTAAAATCGCAGGCTCTTTGTATCACGCATTTACCCCAAGTTGCTGCAATGGCTGATCATCAATATTTTATTGCTAAACACGTTGATAAAAATAATCGGACTGAAACCACGATTACGGCGATTAACGGATCAGATCGAATAAATGAATTGGCACGGATGCTGGCAGGAACGACGGTAACTAAATTGACGTTGGAGCATGCAGAGGAATTATTGCAGCTTGCTGATCAAGAAAAAAGTTCGGATTTGCATAAATCATCTTGATTATTTTGTTAAAAAAAGTGATAATGTTCGTATTAGTAAATTTACGGAGGAGTTTTTTTAAATGTCAAAAAGGGGAATGTTAATTGTTCTTTCAGGACCATCAGGTGTTGGTAAAGGAACAGTTCGTAAAGCATTATTTGAAGACCAAACGGTTGATTTTAATTATTCAATTTCAATGACCACTAGAAGTCCCAGAGAAGGGGAAAAAAACGGGGTCGACTATTATTTTGTTTCTAAAGAACAATTTGAAGAAAACATTAAAAATGGGGAAATGTTAGAATACGCTAAATACGTTGATAACTACTACGGAACACCATTAAAATATGTAAATGATCAATTAGACTCTGGTCATGACGTATTTTTAGAAATTGAAGTTAATGGTGCTTTACAAGTTCGTGCTAACTGTCCTGACGGAGTGTTTATTTTCCTAACTCCTCCCGATATTAAGGAACTAAGAAGTCGTTTAGTTGGTCGTGGAACAGATGATTTAGAAGTCATTAACAAACGAATTCAAAAAGCATCAAAAGAAATAAGAATGATGCAGAACTATGATTATGCGATTGTAAATGATAAAATTGATAACGCAGTAAATCAAATTAAAGATGTAGTTAAAAGTGAAAGATTAAAGGTTAATCGTGTAATGCCAGATTACCTATCAAGTTTAGGAGATGAATTGTAATGTTATACCCATCAATTGACAAGTTACTAGAAATCGTTGATTCAAGATATTCATTGATTATGTTAGCAAGTAAACGAGCTGAAGAATTAGATCAAGGTGCAGCTCCTTTACTAACTAAGTATCATAATAAAAAAACAGTAGGAATGGCATTAGAAGAAATTGCTGCTGGTGTATTAAAAATTGAACCTAGTAAATAGTTATAAAAGCCATTACGTAATTTAGCGTAATGGTTTTTATATATTAATGATAAATATTGTATAATTAGATAATACAAAGAGAAGGTGAAGAAGTGTTAAATAAAAAGGTCGTTTTATATGTAACTGGTAGTATTGCAGCTTACAAATCGGTTTATTTGTTGAGAGAATTACAACGTAATGGTGCTGAAGTAAGAGTGGTAATGACTTCTTTTGCAGAAAAATTTGTTTCTAGCTTAACCTTTGCATCACTTTCTAAACATTTTGTGTATGATGATAATTCTTTTACAGATGATGCTGAACAAATCAAACATATTGAATTAGCTAAATGGGCTGATTTATCAATTGTTGCACCGGCATCTGCAGATTTTATTGCTAAATTGGCTAATGGTATTGCCGATAATTTTGCTTTAACCACTCTATTAGCAACGGATTCTCGTAAAATTATCGTTCCGGCGATGAATGATGTTATGTTTCATAATTTTGCAACCCAAAATAATCTAGAAGTTTTAAAGAAAAATCAAATAACCGTTTTGGATACAGCAACGGGAATGTTAGCTGAAGGATATTCAGCCAAGGGAAGAATGCTAGAGCCCTTAGATATTATTAATCAAGTAAAAAGAAGTCTAATTAAAACCGGGGAATTAAATAACTTTAAAATCTTAGTCACGGCTGGGGGTACTCAAGAAGATATCGACCCGGTACGAGTTATTTCTAACCGTTCTTCTGGTAAGATGGGTTATGCAATTGCTGAAGCAGCAGCGCAAGCAGGGGCAGAAGTAACACTAATTAGTGCAAATTGTAATCTACAAGCTTCTTCAGGAATTAAAGTAGTTCCCGTTCGGACCAGTTCTGAGTTGATGAATACAGTTTTGAGTGAACTACCTAGTTACGATGCATTGATTATGGCTGCAGCAGTTAGTGACTTTCGCGTTCATGAGGTAGCCAAACAAAAAATTAAAAAAGATCCAAATCAAGATTACTTTGAATTAATCTTAGAAAAAACCCCAGACATATTAAAACAAGTTGCACTTGCCAAACAAGAACACCAATTGATTGTTGGTTTTGCAGCTGAAACTCAAAATTTTGAGAAAAACGCGCAAAAAAAGTTAAAAGCTAAAGGTTTGAATATGATTGTTTTAAATGATGTTTCTAATCCCAAAATTGGTTTTAGTAGTGATGATAATCAAGTAACTATTATTGATGATAAACAAAAAGTTATTAAAACTGAGATTGCTTCAAAAATTGAAATTGCTCAAAAAATAATTGAAATTGTTGAACAAAAATTACGATAAAAGAACAGGAGGAACCTATGAAAATTGCTGATGTTATTGTTGATGTACCAACGATGCAAACTGACACACCTTTTTCTTATCTGGTTCCTACTGATTTACAAACCGTTATCAAAAAAGGGATGCGAGTGGTGGTCCCTTTTGGAAATGGTAATCGTAAAATAGAAGGTTTTGTAGTCGATTTAAATGACAATTTGACTGATGGAACTGATTTGAAAGCAATCGATAGTGTAATGGATTTTGAACCAGTTCTTAATCAGGAGTTAATTGATTTATCTAATTGGCTAGCACGGACCACGTATTCATTTCAAATTAGTTGTTTATTAACAATGCTGCCTAATCTTTTGAAGGCAAAGTATGAAAAAGAGGTAGAATTAGTTGGCCAGATTGAGGATCCTGAATTAACCAAAATTTTCACTGAAAACAATAATAAGGTTTTATTTGATAATGAACATTTTTCTAATTCGCAACTAAGCGAGTTATTACGTTTGAAAAAAAGTGCTAAGGTGCAGTTTAAATATCAAGTAAAAAATGAAGCACGCGCTAAAACAGAACTAGCAATAAAAAATGAAATTAGTGATTTTGAAACAGTCAAAAAAGGATTAAATAAGAGTGCTAAAGCACAATTTAAATTATTGAATCTATTGACCAAATATCCTAATGAACCGCTAATTCAAAGAGAAATCATTAAAAACCAGGGGATTTCAATTTCTGCAATTAAGGCATTTAGCGAAAAAAAGTACATTAGTAAACAGCAGATTGAAAAATATCGTAATCCATACAAACATCAAATCAAATTAGATCAGCCCAAGGTTTTAACTAAGGAACAAAGTATTGCAGTCCAAAAAATAAATGATGATATAAAATCCAAGCAATCTAAAACCTATTTAGTTGAAGGGGTAACTGGTTCAGGAAAAACGGAAGTATATTTACAAACGATTCAGCAAGCCTTAGAGCTCAATCAAACAGCTCTAATGTTGGTCCCAGAAATTTCCTTAACTCCACAAATTGTAAACCGAGTTAAAAGTCGCTTTGGCTCTAGAGTTGCCATATTACACAGTGGTTTATCAAACGGGGAAAAATACGATGAGTGGCGTCGAATTAGAGATCAAGAAGTTGATGTGGTAGTTGGTGCTCGTTCGGCGATTTTTGCTCCGTTGAAAAACATTGGACTAATTATTTTAGACGAAGAACATGATACTAGCTATAAGCAGGATGATAATCCTAGGTATCATACAAGAGATGTCGCAATTTGGAGAAGTAATTATTATCATTGCCCGGTCGTTTTGGGTAGTGCAACTCCATCTTTAGAATCTAGAGCAAGAGCTGAAAAGGGAGTTTATGAACTGATTCGACTAACACAACGGGTTAATCAGCAAACCTTGCCACAGGTACAAGTTGTAGATATGACTCAGGAAATAAAGAATCATGGTGATCTGTTTTCTGGTACTTTGATTGATTCTATTAAAGCAACCATTGCTGCCAATAACCAAGTAGTTTTGCTATTAAATCGACGGGGATTTTCCTCTTTTATGTTGTGTCGTGATTGTGGTTATGTATTAATGTGCCCCAATTGTGATATTTCGTTAACAATGCATTTAGATTCACATACGATGAAATGTCATTATTGTGGTTTTGAAGAAGCAATTCCTAATCAATGTCCAAATTGTAAAAGTAAAAATATTCGCTATTTTGGAACCGGTACGGAAAAAGCAGAAAAAGAACTTCAACAACTAATTCCAGAATCGCGAATTATTAGAATGGATGTTGATACAACCCGAAAAAAGGGAGCGCACGAAAGAATTTTAAATGCGTTTGGAAGTCATCAAGCTGATATTTTATTAGGAACGCAAATTATTGCCAAAGGATTAGATTTTCCAGACGTTACCCTTGTAGGAGTTTTGAATGCCGATACTGGGTTAGAGTTACCTGATTTTAGGTCTAGTGAACGAACCTTTGATCTGCTAACGCAGGTCTCAGGACGGGCTGGAAGAGCTGATAAAACTGGTAAAGTAATTATTCAAACATTTAATCCTGATCATTATGCAATCCAGTTAGCTAAAAAACAAGATTATGAAGGTTTCTTTAGAAAAGAAATGAAATTGCGTCATCTGGCAGGGTATTCGCCGTACTATTACTCGGTTAAGTTAACAATCAGTTCTTTAACCGAACAGCAAGCGGCACAGGAATCTTTTCGAATTTTAGAATATTTAAAAGGAAATCTTGGGGAACAGACTATGATTTTGGGTCCGACTCCCAGACCAATTGCCAGAATTAAGAAACGATATTACTATCAAATTATTATTAAATTTAAAAAGGACCCCAGATTGGCGGCAACGCTGAGAAAAATTCAGCAATTATCACAAACTGAGGTTAGAAAAGGTTTACGAATTGCGATTGATTCGGAACCGGTTAGTTTTATGTAACGGAGGATTTTACTTGAAGAAAATAGTGTTTATGGGAACACCACAATTTAGTGTTCCAATCTTAAAAGAACTTAATAAGGAATATGACGTAGCAGCCGTAGTTACACAACCGGATCGCCCTGTGGGTAGAAAACGGAAAATTGTTAAAACTCCGGTTAAAGCAGCTGCTGAAGAATTAGAAATTCCCGTTTTACAACCAGAAAAATTGAGTGGTAGTGAAGAAATGGACGCCATAATTAAGCTAGCACCTGATTTTATAATCACTGCGGCTTATGGCCAATTTTTACCAACCAAATTATTGGATGCGGCAAAAATTGCTGCGGTTAATGTTCATGGTTCTTTATTGCCAAAGTACCGTGGTGGAGCACCGGTGCAATATGCAATTATGAATGGTGATCAAGAAACTGGAATTACAATTATGTATATGGTGAAGGGTATGGATGCCGGAGATATTATCTCCAAACGGGCAATTCCCATTACCAAAAAAGATGATACAGAATCAATGTTTGCAAAGTTAAGCATTGTAGGTAGAGATTTACTAATGGAAACGTTACCTAAAATCATTTCTAATGATATTAATCCAATTAAGCAAGAAGAATCTCAAGTGGTTTTTTCACCAAACATTAAACGTTCAGAAGAAGTATTAGATTTTAAGCAAACTGCATTTCAATTAGATTGTAAAATTAGAGCATTACGTCCAGATCCAATTGCGTTTGCTTTGGTTGAGGGAAAACGTTTTAAAATCTGGAATGCTGAAGTAGTTGAAGCAAAAACTGAGATTGATCCAGGGAAAATATTTCTCAAAGATAAGCACCATTTACAAATTGCTGCTGGAGAAGGAACTGTTTTACAGTTAAATGAGGTTCAACCTGCAGGAAAACCTAAAAAAATGATTACTGATTTCTTAAACGGAAAGCAAAACTTACAAGTAGGAGACCAATTTATTGACGACTAATAATACAAACAATCCACGGTACCTAGCGGTTAAAACATTGGAAAAAGTTTCTGATGGAGCATATTCAAACTTACAAATTAGCAACGTGATTGATTCAACTAAAATGAACGAAAAAGATATTCGTCTTTTTACAAATATTGTTTATGGTGTGATTCAGCATCGGCTAACGTTTGCCTATTACATTGATGTTTTAGTTAAACATCCACATAAATTAAAACAGTGGGTAAAAGAGTTATTGTATAGTGCAATCTATCAAATGCAATACTTAGACAAAGTTCCCAACAGAGCAATTTTTAACGAGAGTATTAAAATTGCTAAAGAGCGTGGTGACGATGGCACTAGAAGATTAGTGACTGCTGTATTGCACAAAATTGATCGTAATGGTGTTCCTGAAATTTCTCATCGTCTTTCAGATTTGGAAAAACAATCAATTTCTGCTAGTGTTCCGGTTTGGCTAATCCAACAACTGAATAATCAGGTAGGAAAACAAAAAAACAAATCAATTTTAAGTACAATTAATCAAGCAGCAAATCAATCTATTCGAGTTAACTTAAAGAAAACTAATCTTGAAGAACTACAAGCTCAGTTAAGTGATTTAGGCTTTGAAGTGAGAAAGAGTGAGGTTGCTGCGGATGCTTTAGTAGTTTCTAATGGGGTAGCTGCACATACAGATTTATTTAAACAAGGCTTCTATACTATTCAAGATGAAAGTGCGATGCTTCCAGTTCAATCAATGGATATTAATTCTAGTGATGTTATTTTGGATACTTGTGCTGCACCAGGCGGTAAGACGACTCAAATTGCAGAGCAATTAGATGATGGTTTTGTGGTGGCTGTTGATCTTCATGAAAATAAACTTCCTAAAATAATTAAAAATGCTGTTCGAATGGGACTTGATCAAAACGTTAAGGTTAAGGCAATGGATGCTACTAATGTTAATGATGAGTTTTCAGATGAATTTTTTGATAAAATACTAGTAGATGCACCGTGTTCAGGTCTGGGATTAATTAGAAGAAAACCTGAGATTAAATATGAAAAGCAACTTAAAGATGTAACTGATTTAAGTAAAATTCAGAGTGAGATTTTAGATGCGGTGGCACCCAAATTAAAAGTTAATGGTCAATTGGTATATAGTACTTGTACAATTCTAAATCAGGAAAATTCTAAAGTAGTTAAACAATTTTTAGAAACTCATCCAAATTTTGAATCAATTAAAGTTAAAACCAAAAATAATTTAAAACCTAATGAAAATTCAGATTATTTGAAAGTCTTTCCGGATGATTATGGTTCAGATGGCTTCTATATTGCTGGGTTTAAAAGGGTCAAATAAGGTATATATATGAAAAAAGGAAAAATTTATCAATCATTAAGTGGATTTTATGATGTTTTCTCAGATGGTGTAGTTTATAGAACTAGAGCAAGAGGAAACTTTAGGAAAAAACAAATTAAGCCGGTCGTTGGAGATGAAGTTGAGTTCGACGTAACTAATGGTAACGAGGGGTACATTTTAAAAATACTTTCTAGAGAAAATGAATTAGTTCGTCCACCCATTGCGAATACAGATCAGGCAATTATTGTGGTTTCAGCAATTGAGCCGGATTTCTCGGATATTTTATTAGATAAAGAATTGGTTGTTTTGGAAGCAGAAAAAATCAAACCAATTATTTTCTTTTCTAAACTAGACTTAGTTGATGAAAAACAGTTAGCTCATTTTCAAAAAATTGCTTCTGATTATCATGAAAAAGTTGGTTATGAAGTAGTTTATTCCGACGACGTTGAAGCAAATTATGCTAAATTGCGTAGTTTGTTAACGGGAAAGCAGACCGTGGTTATGGGTCAAACTGGAGCAGGTAAATCTACTTTATTAAACCATTTAAAACCTGAGTTAAAATTAGAAACAGGAGAAGTTTCTAAGGCGCTTAGCCGTGGTAAACATACCACTAGAAAAGTATCATTAGTTACCATTAATGATGGAATAATTGCTGATACCCCAGGTTTCTCATCATTTGATTCACTTGGAATCAAAGTTAATGAATTAAAAAACTATTATCCTGACTTTAAACGCGTTTCTTCTGAATGTAAGTTTAGGGAATGTTTACACATCAATGAACCAAAGTGTGCGGTGAAAAACGATGTTAAAAATGGTACAATTCTAACTAGTAGGTACGATAACTACCTCAAACAATATGCTTTGATAAAAAGTCAAAAAATTATTTATAAAAGAGGAGAAAAATAACATGATTAAAGTTGCGCCTTCAATTTTAAGTGCTGATTATGTAAACTTACAAAAATCAATTGAAGAAGTTGATAAAGCTGGTGCTGAAGTTCTTCACATTGATGTTATGGATGGAGATTTCGTTCCTTCAATTTCTTATGGTCCAAATTGGTTACCTGCTATTAGACCAATTACTAATATGGAATTAGATTGTCATTTAATGGTTAAAAACCCAGAAAAAATTATTGATGTATTTGCTGACAACGGTGCTGATTTAATTGGTGTTCATGTTGAAGCAACTCCACATATTCACCGTGCATTACAAATGATTAAAAATAAAGGTGTTAAAGCAGAAGTTGTCATTAATCCAGGAACTCCAGTTGCAGCAATCGAACCAGTTCTTTCAATGGTTGACCAAGTTCTGGTTATGACTGTAAATCCTGGTTTCGGTGGTCAAAAATTCTTGCCAGAAACTATTAAGAAGATTGCTCAATTAAATAAACTTCGTAATGAAAATGCTGATTTTGATTTTGATATCGAAATTGATGGTGGAGTTAATGATCAAACAGTGGTAAAAGCTTATGAAGCTGGTGCTAACGTTGCCGTTGCTGGTTCATATGTTTTTGGTGCTGATAACCCTGCTGAAAAGATTAACGCAATCAAAAAAGCTACTGATTTCTAGTTATGAAAGTAATTAATTTGTTAGCTGGTGGTCCTAAGAGTGAATGGCCTGAACAATTGATTAAAGGTCAAATCGAGGGCGAATTTATTGGTGTTGATCGGGGATCTTTAAGGTTGTTGGAACTTGGAATAACACCAATTGTTGCAGTGGGTGATTTTGATTCAGTTAGTAATGAAGAGTTGAAACTAATTAAGCAAAATGTATCCAAAGTGGTAACTTCAAATCCGGTTAAAGACTATACTGATACCCAGTTAGCAATCCAATATGTAATGAAGCATTTTCCGGGTAGTCAAATTAATATTTATGGTTTTTCAGGTGGAAGACTTGATCAACTATTGACTAATCTGTTGATGATGAATCAGCCTGATTATCGAGAATATGTTGAATTAATTAGTTTGATTGATGCACATAATTACGTTAGTTTTTATAAACCCGGTAAGCATCAAATTGCAAAAATTCCAGAAATGAAGTATTTAGACTTCGTAAATATGGAAAAGACGACTTTGAATTTATATGATGAAAAGTATACGTTAGATAATTTTATCGTTCGTTATCCGACCTCATTTTCTAGTAATGAATTTGTAGGGGAGCAGGGAACGTTTAGCTTTGATAACGGAATTTTAATGGTTATTCAGAGTCGAGATTAAATAAAAAAATAAGCATCCATTTAATGGATGCTTATTTTTTTTAATTAATTAATTAAAATCTTAAAATTATACTCGTTTGAATTTACCAGATTTTAATGATCTAGCACTTAACCAAACACGTTTTGGCTTACCATCTACTAAGATACGAACCTTTTGTAGGTTTGGCTTCCAACTTCTTCTTGAAGAGTTCAAAGCGTGTGAACGACGGTTACCAAAGTGGGTTCTTTTTCCTGTTAATGCATCTTTTGCCATGGAATATCCCTCCTTTTGTTTTCTAAAATGCGTAATAAACTACATTAATAATTTATCATATTATTGCTACAATTGCAATTAATCTTTCAAGTAATCTTACTTGACACCAAATTTTTCTAGCAAAATCAATACTATTTAGTTCATTTTAATGTTTTTAAGGTTGTAAAAGTAAAACTAGGTGATTTGAATTTTTGAATCTTTAGATATCAAGGATTAAAACAAGTTAGCTTAAATAAGTATAAACTGGTACAATAAAGGTACTGTTCTATAAAAGTAATTAAGTAGATATAATCATTTCAAATGAATGATTTTTTATCTGAAATAAGATATCATAAGTTATCGTTATAAACGTTAAAGTAAGGAGATGCATGCGCAATGGCTGTGAACATGAATAATCAATATGGTTCTATCAACATCGATAATGACGTTATTGCTACTGTCGTTGGTGGTGCCGCTACTGATAATTATGGTGTTGTTGGTATGGCAAGCAAGAATCAAATTAAAGATAATGTTAATGAGATTTTACGTAGAGATGCTTACTCACGTGGAGTTGTCGTTCGTCAAGTTCAAGATAAGATTGAAGTTGATGTAAATATTATTGTCAGTTATGGAACCAAGATTTCTGAAGTTTCTAGAAACGTTCAAAGCAAAGTTAAATATAATTTAGAAACAATGCTTGGCGTTAATGCTGATGCAGTAAATGTAATTATACAAGGTGTAAAAGTAAATTAGTTTGAATTAAAAGGGAGATTGGATAATAGTGCCAGTAACTAAGATTACGACTAAAGAGTTCGACCAAATGGTTCAAGCTGCATCAGTCGTATTAAAAAATAATGCAGAATATATCAACTCATTGAATGTCTTCCCGGTGCCTGATGGGGATACGGGAACTAATATGAGTTTATCGATGGAAAGTGGGGCTAAGTACGTCCTAAATTCATCAAGTAATACAGTTGGTGGTAAGGCTTTAGCACTTGCTAAAGGTTTGTTAATGGGTGCCCGTGGTAACTCTGGGGTTATTCTTTCACAAATTTTTAGAGGATTATCTAAAGATGTTGAAGAAAAAGACACTTTAAATGCGAAAGACTTATCAGAGGCAGTTGTGGCCGGAGCCAAAACTGCATATAAATCAGTTATGAAGCCTACAGAAGGTACTATTTTAACTGTGGTTAGATATGCAGCTAATGCTGGTCAAAAAGAAGCCGAAAAAACCGATGATATCGTTAAAGTAATGGATGCAATTACTAAAGGTGCTAATGAAGCGTTGGCTAAAACACCAGATTTACTACCTGTTTTAAAACAAGTTGGTGTAGTTGATTCTGGGGGGCAAGGACTAGCATTTGTTTTAGAAGCATTTGATGATGTTCTAAATGGTAGAGAAACAAATACCAATGCACACGAAAAAGTTAACGTTGAATCTAATAAAATGGATGAATTAGTTAATGAAGATCATCATGAAAGTGCTCAAGGTAAATTGAATCCAGATGATATCGTGTATGGTTATTGTACGCAAATGACAGTTCGTTTTGGAAAGGGAAAAGAGTTCCAAAATGATTTTGATTATGATAGTTTTTATAACTATTTAGCTCCATTAGGTGATTCATTGTTGGTTATTAATGACGATGAAGTAGCTAAGGTCCATGTTCATACTGAACAACCAGGAAAAGTTTTAGCTTGGGGCCAAAAATTCGGTGATTTAATCAACATTAAAATCGATAATATGAGAAGCCAACAAGAAACAATTATGGAAAATGACGAAGCTGAAGAAGAAAAAGCTGCTTCTGAAGAACCTAAGGATTTAGCAATTATTTCAGTAGTTGCTGGTAAAGGTTTGGAAAAACTATTTAAGAGCCTTGGAGTTACTAATATCATTAGTGGTGGTCAAACCATGAATCCTAGTACTGAAGATATTGTTAATGCGGTTAATAATGCTAACGCTAAAAATGTAATTGTTTTACCAAACAACAAAAATATTTTTCTTGCAGCAGAACAAGCAGAAAACTTAACTGATGTACCAATGAAAGTTGTTCATACTAAAACCATCCCTCAAGGATTAACTGCTATGTTTTCATTTAATCCAGTTGCTAGTTTAGAAGATAATCAAGTAACTATGGAAGATGCCTTAGATACAGTGGTTAGTGGTCAAGTTACTGCAGCTGTTAGAGATACAAAAATAAATGATCTTGATATTAAAAAAGGTAGTTATATGGGAATTGTCGATGGCAAGATTGAAGTTCTCGACGATACATTAGAAGATGCTGCCGTTAACATGTTAAAAGCAATGTTAGATGAAGATAGTGAAAATGTTACTATCATTTATGGTGAAGGTGGTTCTGATTCAATTGCAAAACAAGTGGAAGATGCCGCGTTAGAAATTGATGATGAATTAGAAATTGAAATTCACGAAGGTGATCAACCTGTCTATCCATTAATTATTTCGGTGGAATAGGTAGTAGCAAGTTAGTTGTTAATTCTTTTAGAATTGGCAGCTTTTTTGTTATTAAAGGAGTGAAATAATGAAAAGTTTACATGATAGTATTAGTGATTTAAAAGGAGTGGGCCCCAAGAAACAAGAGGCTTTATTTGACTTAGATATTCATACTATTTTTGATCTCTTAACTTATTTTCCTTTTCGTTATGATGACTTTAAAGTTAGTAATCTATCTGAATTAAAGGATCAACAATTGACTACGATTAGTGGAGTAGTTGCTGCCGAGCCAACGGTTAATTTTTTTGGTCGTAAGAAGAACCGGTTAATCGTTAGATTGTTAGTAGGAAGAGATGTCATCCCTGTAACCTTTTTCAATCAAGCTTGGTTAAAAAAGCAAATTGAAGTTGATCAAAAAATACTAGTTTATGGTAAGTTTAGTGCTAGCCAGAAATCCCTTTTAGGAATGAAAATTTTAAAAGGAAATACTAGTGAACGTTTTTCCCCAATTTATTCGGTTAATAGTAAAATTACACAAAAGACGTTGCGGCAGTTAATTAAAGATGCCTTTAAGGATTATCAGTCGGTGATCACAGAATTTCTTCCTCAATGGATAATTAAAAAGTACCGGTTGGAATCATTTTTGTCGGTCATTAAAAATATGCACTTTCCTAAAAGTCCTAGTGATGTAAAATTAGCGAAACGAACGGCAAAATTTGAAGAGTTTTTTCTTTTTCAAATGCAATTACAAACCATTAAGAACCAACATCAAAAAGATGATAATGCGAGAATTAGTGCTGACAAACTTAATTTAATGCCATTTATTGATAAACTTCCTTACCGGCTAACGGCTGCCCAAGATCGGGTAGTAAATGAAATCCTGGCAGATTTACATCGTCCATATACGATGAATCGATTGTTACAAGGTGATGTTGGAAGTGGTAAGACAGTGGTTGCAGCCATTGCAATATTGGCAACAATTTGGTCTAAAAAGCAAGCAGTGATGTTGGCACCAACGGAAATTTTAGCTGAACAACATGCAAACGGATTAGCTGAACTGTTTCAGAATTTAGGAATTAACGTTGCGCTGTTGACAGGTGATACTCCACAACAAGCGCGGAAACAGATTTTACCTAGAATTAAAGACGGAAGTATTAATCTTGTGATTGGTACGCACGCTTTATTTCAAGATAAGGTTAAGTACCACGATTTAGGATTAGCGGTCATTGATGAACAACATCGATTCGGAGTTAAACAAAGAAGAAAAATGCGTGAAAAGGGTAAAGCAACTAATATTCTTTCGATGACCGCAACCCCAATTCCCAGAACACTGTCGATTACAGCGTACGGTGAAATGGATGTATCGGTAATTGATGAGTTGCCAGGTGGACGGAAGCCAATTAAAACTACCTGGATTAAGTCCGCCCAAATTAGAACCATGTTGAACTTTCTCTGGAAACATTTAAAAAATGGGGAACAGGTTTACGTGGTGGTGCCATTAATTGAACAATCGGAAACTTTAGATATGAGAAACGTTAACGATACTTTTGAAAAGTTTAAACAAGAATTTAATCCAAAGTTTTCGGTTGGTCTGTTACATGGGAGTATGAATGACGAAGACAAAAAGAATGTAATGCAAGACTTCAAAGCTAATAAAACTAACATCTTGGTGTCAACTACGGTTATTGAAGTAGGTGTTGATGTCTCAAATGCTAGTATAATGGTTATCTTTGATGCCGATCATTTTGGGTTAGCGCAATTACATCAATTGAGGGGACGAGTTGGTAGAGGTTCACAACAATCTTATTGTGTTTTAATTGCAGATCCTAAAAATGAAGTTGGGGTTAAAAGAATGGACGTAATTAGTTCTTCGACTGATGGTTTTCTTATTTCGCAAAAAGATTTAGAATTAAGAGGTCCTGGTGATATCCTCGGGAATCAACAGTCTGGAATTCAGAACTTTAAAATTGGAGATCCGATAGCAGACCTGAATATTCTTAGTACTGCCCAAGAGGTTGCCAAAGAAATAACCGATAACGAAGAATGGAAACAATTAGACGAAAATCAAGAATTAATTCGTTGTTTAAAAATTTTAAATAAAAATACATCTTTTGATTAAGGAGTTATTATGATTAAACTTGCAGTTGACGCAATGGGTGGAGATGATGCTCCACGAGCAGTTGTAGAAGGTGTTGAACTTGCGCGTGATGTTCGAGATGACATCGAGTTCATCTTATTTGGTGACGAAGCCCAAGTTCGACCATTATTAAAAAACGATCATCATATTAAAATTGTTCAAGCTGATGAAGTTATTGGAATGGATGAAGAACCAGTTAGAGCAGTTAAAAAGAAAAGAAAATCTAGTTTGGTATTAGCAGCCAAAGCGGTCAAGAATGGTGATGCAGATGCATTGGTTTCAATCGGTAGCAGTGGTGCCTTATTAGTATCTTCGCTATTATTAGTGGGAAGAATTCGTGGAGTTGATCGTCCTGGATTTACTGCCACTTTACCAGTAATCAATGATGATAGAGGGTTCACGATGGTTGATGCTGGTGCTAATGCTGATGCCAAAGTACAAAATATTGTTCAGTATTCTCTTTTAGCCAAGTACTATGTTGAAAATGTTCGTGGAATTAATAATCCGAGAATTGGTTTAATTAATAATGGAACCGAAGCTGACAAGGGTGATATGATCCACAGAAAAATGCATGATGCTTTACAAGAATTAGGCGATAAAGGTCAAATCAATTTTATTGGAAACGTTGAATCTAGAGATTTATTAAATGGAGTAACTGATATTGCGGTTACCGATGGTTTTACTGGAAATGCGGTTCTAAAGTCAATTGAAGGAACGGCATCATCAATAATCAGCATGCTTAAATCAGGAATCAAGCAAGGTGGAATCGGTAGCAAGTTAGGAGCTCTTTTACTAAAAGGAACTTTAAAAAAGATTGCTAAAAAGATGGATTACAAAAAGCAAGGTGGAGCAGTGTTATTAGGTTTGAAGGCCCCGGTAATTAAGGGACACGGAAATAGTGATGCTGAGACAATGAAATATTGTTTAACTAATGCAGCTGATGTAGTTAAATCTGGTTACGTAAAAGCAATCACTGATCATTTTAATGAACATGAAATTAATCCAACTGATGAAGTGATTAAATCTGAATAAAAGTAAAACTCTATCGGTGTAGATAGAGTTTTTGCTTTAATGATATACTGGTAATGAGTAAGTATGGAGGAAATAATTTTGCAGAAAAAATTTGATGATATTCTATCTGAGAAATATAATATTAAGTTTAATGATGAATCGCTTTTAGACGAAGCCTTTACTCAGGCGTCGTATGTTAACGAACATCCAGATCAAGACCTTAAGTTTTATGAAAGACTTGAGTTTTTAGGGGATGCTGTCTACCAATTAGTCGTCTCCGACTATATTTTTATTAGGCATCCAGAAATGCCACAAGGACGTCTTACTAGACTTCGTGCAGCAATGGTTAACCGGCATAGTTTCAGTCGTTTTGCTAGAGAATGCCAATTTAATGAATTTATTAGATTAGGTAAAGGTGAAGAAAAAGCCGGTGCAAGAAATCGAGATTCGCTTCTTTGTGATATTTTTGAATCATTTATTGGGGCAGTTTACTTAGATCAAGGAATTGAAACCGTAAAGCATTTTTGTAATATGGTGATTTTTCCAAAATTAGATCAAGGTTGGTTTGATGAATTCTTTGATCACAAGACAGAACTACAAGAAGCAATTCAAATTAATGGACCAGTTAAGATTGAGTATAAACTTTTGGATGAAAATGGTCCTGATAACGATCGCCAATTTAAAGTTGCTGTATATGTAGATGATCAAGAGTTAGGTGTCGGCGAAGGTCAGTCAAAGAAAAATGCTGAACAAGTAGCTGCAAAGGGAGCTTTAAATCGACTTGGAATTAAAGACCAAAAATTACAATAATGAGTGAGGATTAGTTGTGAAATTAAAGTCTATACAGATTTCGGGATTTAAATCATTTGCGGATAAGACAACAATTGATTTTAAGAATGGGTTTACTGGAGTTGTTGGTCCCAATGGTAGCGGTAAAAGTAACGTTATCGAAGCAGTTCGTTGGGCTTTAGGAGAACAGTCGGCTAAAAATCTTCGTGGGAAAAATATGAAAGACGTCATTTTTTCTGGATCTAATAACCGCCATCAGTTAAATAGAGCTCAAGTTAGTTTAATTTTTAATAATAGTAGCCATTTTTTAGATTCTGAATATTCAGAAGTTAAAATTACGAGAACTTATTATCGAAACGGTAATAGTATTTATTCTATAAACGGAAATGAATGTTTACTAAGAGATGTTCATAATCTGTTCTTAGATACTGGTTTAGGTGAAGGGTCGCTATCGATTATTTCACAAGGGAATGTTGATGATGTTTTGGATGATGACGTTCAAAAACGAAGATCAATTATCGAAACTGCAGCTGGTGTTTATAAATATAAACAGCAAAAAAATGATTCAGAAAAAAAGTTAGCTGACACACAAGCTAACTTAGATAGAATTTCTGATATTACTAATGAAATCAAAAAGCAAATAACCCCATTAAAAGAGCAAAGCGAAAAAGCTTCGCTCTATTTGCGTCAGAAAAAATATTTGGATCAACTTAGCTATACTAGATATAAAACAGAATTAGAACAAAAAGTAAAAGAACAAGGGATACTGCAAAATTCATTTACTGAACAGCAAACACTTCAAAAACAAGATGAATCATTAATGGATGATTTGAAAAATAAAAGAATTGAAGTTGTGCAAAAAAATGAAAAATTAACAGCAACAAGAGAAAAAAATCAAAATAAAAGATTAGAGAAAACTAAATTATTAGAAAATATCACTAGTGAAAAAGAGTTAAGTTTACAGAAGAAGAGTTTTAACTTAGAAAAACAAAGTGAATTAAAACAGCGACTAGTAATTGTTGCGGAAAATAAAGATAATTTACAAAACAATTTAGATGATACCCTAAAAAAGAGAACGAAATTAAACCATAAAATTCTAGAATTAGAAACAAAATGCAAAGACTCTAAATTAGAAGCGATTGAAAAAGAACTCGAAAAAAATAAAGTAAGTCTAACTAATACAAGAAATGATTATTTAGACCTAAGACAAGAATTAGCTGATAAACATAACCAAGTTACGTTACAAGAGAAGTTATCACAACAAACTGATAGTAACTTGAAATCTCATTACCAACAGTTAAATATATTAAATCAGCAATTAGATGATCTGAAGGTTAAAATTAGTGCAGCAAAACAAAGCTTTGATGAATCCTATAAACAACAAAATAAATTGATAAAAGATTTTCAAGCACTCGACACAGAATATAATGCTAAATCAAATAAAGTTGATGAAATGAATTCAAAATGGTTTGACGCTTTACGGATTTTTCAAGAATTTAAAACTGAAAAAAGCAGTTTGCAATCAATGATTGAGAATCACAATACCCTTTACCAAGGGACCAAGAATTTATTGAAAAATCGTGATCAATTAAGTGGGATTTTGGGCACTGTCGGTGATTTGTTAAAGGTAGAAAGTGAATATGTTTTATCAATCGAAACTACCTTAGCAAGTTCCATTCAAAATGTGGTCGTTGAGAATGTCAGCGATGCTAGAAAAGCCATTAAATTTTTAAGTTCTAATAGTCTCGGAAGAGTAACTTTTTTGCCAATGAATGATGTTAATTCGAGGTCAGTTGCTCCGTCTGTTCTAAATAACGTAAAAGAGATGGATGGATTTATTGATGTAGCAGCAAATTTAGTCTCTTTTGATTCAATATATTCTAAAGTAATTGACCATTTATTAGGTAATATATTAATCGTTGATACGATTAAAAACGCGACAGCAATTAGTAATCGAATTGGCCATCGAGTTCGGATTGTAACTTTAACTGGTGAAGTAATTAATGCGGGTGGTTCAATTACCGGTGGTAAGAATCATCGTCAATCTGAAGGGATTTTATCGCAAAAGGAACGATTAGTTAAATTAACTGATAAAGTATCTAAGATGCAAGATAAATTAGATTTTGGTGAAAATAATATTAAGGAAAACCAATCTGAATTGAAGACAATTCAAACCCAAAAAGATGATTTACAGCAAAAGATTAATGATTACAAAGCGCAAGTTCAGATTAATGATAATAATCTAAAGATGTTATTGGATAATCAGGTTAAATTAGAACGAGAAATTAAGGCACAAGAGCTTCAATTTAAACAAAATAATCCAGAAATTGATGATAATCAAATTGATTTAAAAAATGAAATTAATAAGATTGAAAAGCAACTTGCGGATAACCAACATAATAATCAGTGGTTAAATGAAAAAATTGAAGAGTTGGAACAAGCAGCCTTAAAGGAACAAAATTCATTAATTAAAGTTAAACAAGAATTAGGAATTCAAAAGGAACGCTTTAGTAACATTACTAATAGCTTATCCGATTTAGAATCCCAAAAAAGTTCGTTAACTAGTGAATCCAAGGAACTAGAAAAGCAGATTGATATTATTACGACTGAGTTAAATAAGATTGAAGAAGTAGCTAGTGTAGATGCCGCGGATGTTAAAAAAGAAGTTCAAGAAATTGAAAAGCAATTAGATGATAGTAATTCTGAACTACAATTAATACGGGAACAACAGGATAAATTAGATAAAGATATTGCTGACAAGCAACAATTACTTTTGAATCGATCTGAAAAATTGCATAAATTAGAAACCGAATCAACTTTAATTAATCAAGATATTAGTCATGATAAAGCTAAGATTAATAACTTATTAGAAGATGATTCAAATATTTCAATGATTAACCTAGATTTTGATAAAATTGTTGCAGAAATGGGAAATACATCTAAACAAATTAATGAGCTGGGTCCCGTTAATATTGGAGCAATTTCTGATTATCAAGAAATAAAAGAACGTTATGAATTTATGAATCATCAAATGAATGATTTAATTGATTCTAAAAATCAATTGTTGGAAACAATGAATAAAATGGATGAAACTGTTAAAATCCGTTTTGAAGAAGCATTTAAATTGATTTCTCAGTCATTCACTAAAGTTTTTCAAAATATATTTGGTGGTGGTGAGGCCAAATTAGAACTGAGTGACCCACATCATTTATTAACGACTGGAATTGATATTTTGGTTAAACCACCTGGTAAGCGTTATCGTAGTATTAATTTACTTTCTGGTGGAGAAAAAGCATTGACGGCATTAGCCTTATTATTTGCGGTAATTGAAATTAAGGCGATTCCATTTGTCATACTTGATGAAGCGGAATCTGCACTTGATCCAGCTAACGTTGATCGTTTTGCACGTTACATTGTTAGCTTAAAAGATAAAAATCAATTTATTGTTGTTACTCATCGAAAAGAAACGATGGTGTATGCGGATGATTTATTCGGAATAACAATGCAGAACTCTGGTGTTTCAAAGTTAGTTTCTGTAAATTTAAGTCATAATAAAGAGGAGGATTCATAATGGGATTATTTGATATTTTTCGAAAAAAAAATAAAAAAGACCTTGAAAAGCAAGAAGCCGAGGCTCAGACTGAAGAACAATCAGAACAATCAGAACAATCAGAACAATCAGAACAATCAGAACAATCAGAACAATCAGAACAATCAGAACAATCAGAACAATCAGAACAATCAGAACAATCAGAACAATCAGAACAATCAGAACAATCAGAACAATCAGAACAATCAGAACAATCAGAACAATCAGAACAATCAGAACAATCAGAACAATCAGAACAATCAGAACAATCAGAACAATCAGAACAATCAGAACAATCAGAACAATCAGAACAATCAGAACAATCAGAACAATCAGAACAATCAGAACAATCATCAATTGATGAAGATGAAATTGAAACCGAAATTAATTCAGAATCAAACGATGATGAAAAATACGAAAATGGTTTAGCTAAAAGTAGATCTTCTTTTGGACAAAAACTAAATCAACTGTTTGCTAATTTTAGAAGTGTTGATGAAGATTTCTTTGAAGATTTAGAAGACACTCTAATTGAATCAGATGTTGGTGTAAAAACTGCGATGGAAATTAGTGATCAACTAAGAGAAGCAGTTAAATTAGAAAATGTTAAGGGGTCAAAAGATGTTCAAAATTTTGTGATTCAAAAATTAGTTGAAATTTATGATGCTCCAGATAATAGCGAAAATGAGCTTAAGTTAAATACTGATGGTCCCACAGTTATTTTGTTCATTGGAGTTAATGGAGCCGGTAAGACTACTACGATTGGCAAAATGGCCAATAAATATCGTGAATCCGGTAAAAGAGTTCTAGTTGCCGCTGCCGATACATTCAGAGCAGGAGCAATTCAACAATTAGATGAATGGGCTAAACGAGATCAAGTTGATATTGTAAAAAAAGAAGAAGGTAGTGATCCGGCTTCAGTTGTTTTTGATGCAGTAAAGAAAGCTAAAGATGACAACTATGATATTCTATTTATTGATACTGCTGGTAGACTTCAAAATAAAGTTAACTTAATGAATGAGTTAGCAAAGATGAATAAAATCATTACCAGAGAAATTCCTGGGGCACCACAAGAGGTTCTTTTG
Source organism: Fructilactobacillus vespulae (assembly GCF_047324295.1). GTDB lineage: Bacteria > Bacillota > Bacilli > Lactobacillales > Lactobacillaceae > Fructilactobacillus > Fructilactobacillus vespulae. The sequence goes on from NZ_CP137138.1 coordinate 1,118,447, forward strand.
GTTGTGGATGCTACAGTTGGTCAAAACGCTTTAAATCAAGCTAAAATGTTTAAAGAAGTAGCTGATATTTCAGGAATTGTGTTAACTAAATTAGATGGAACTGCACGAGGAGGAATTGTAATTTCAATTAAAAATGAAATTGGAATTCCAGTTAAATACGTTGGTTTAGGAGAAAAGGTTTCTGATTTACAGGAATTTAATCCTGAAAAATTTGTTTATGGTCTCTTTAAAGGTCTTATAAAGGAATAAAATAATGATGGAAAGCTTTGAAGCTAAATTAAATAAAGATAATCATATTAATTCGTTATATGACTTTTATGGTAGTTTACTAACCAAAAAGCAAGCTGACTATATCTCGCAATATTATGCAGATGATTTTTCGTTAGGTGAAATTTCAGAAAACTTTGGAGTTAGTCGTCAAGCGGTTTATGATAATATTCGTAGAACCGAAAAAACATTAGAAAACTACGAAAAGAAAATGAATTTGTATAAGCATTTTGTTAATCGGAATGAAATAATTGATGAACTCAGTGAATATATAAATGAAAATTATGCAAATGATCAAAAGCTATCAGAAATAGTCAAAAGATTAGAAAAAGTAGAAGAAGAGTAGGAGTTAATTATGGCATTTGAAGGACTTAGTGAAAAGTTACAGGATACCTTTAAAAAACTACGTGGAAAAGGAAAAATTAGTGAAGCTGATCTCCGAGAAACGATGAGAGATATCAGACTTGCTTTGTTGGATGCCGACGTTAATTTTACGGTTGTCCGTAATTTTATTAAGAGTGTGCAAAGCAAGGCCAAGGGAGAAAGCGTTCTTGAGGGTTTAAATCCTGGGCAACAAATCATTAAAATTGTTAACGATGAATTAACTGAAATGATGGGTGGAGAAGCAACCACTTTAAAAAAGTCAGAAAAAATCCCTACAATAATCATGATGGCCGGATTACAAGGTGCTGGTAAAACTACTACAGTTGGTAAGTTAGCTAAGCGCTTGAAAGAAGAAGAAAATGCTCGTCCTTTGATGATTGCGGCTGATATTTATCGTCCGGCAGCAATTGAACAACTTCAACAAGTAGGAAATCAGGTGGATGTCCCAGTTTTTGAAGAAGGTACCGACGTTGATCCAGTTAAAATTGTTGAAGATGGGTTAGCACAAGCCAGAGAAAATAAGAATGATTATGTTTTCATTGATACGGCCGGTCGTTTACAAATCGATGAAAAATTAATGGATGAGCTAAAAAACATTAAAGAAGTTGCTAAACCTACTGATATTTTATTAGTAGTTGATGCAATGACTGGTCAAAATGCGGTAAATACTGCTGAAGGATTCAATGATGCTCTAGATATTACTGGAGTAGTATTAACTAAGTTAGATGGTGATACCCGTGGTGGTGCTGCTTTATCAATTAAAGCAGTGACTGGAAAACCAATTCTATATACCGGTCAAGGTGAAAAGATGGATAATCTTGATATTTTCCATCCTGATCGAATGGCTTCAAGAATTTTGGGAATGGGTGATGTATTATCATTTGTAGAAAAAACCCAAAAGAATATTGACGAGAAAAAGTCACTTGAATTAGCTGAAAAGATGAAGGAAAATTCCTTTAACTTTGATGACTTTTTAAGCCAACTAGAACAAATTCAAAATATGGGTCCATTAAAAGACTTAATGGGTATGATTCCTGGAATGGCAAATAATCCTGCTTTAGCGAACGTTGAAATGGATCCTAAGGATTTAGATAGAATTAAAGCAATTATTTATTCAATGACTAATGAGGAACGAGACAATCCCGATGTGTTGAACCCATCAAGAAGACGAAGAATTGCACGTGGTTCAGCTCAACCTATTCAAAGTGTTAATCGTTTAATTAAACAATTTAACCAAATGAAGAAAATGATGAACCAAATGACTAACGGAAATATGTCTGGAATGGAAAATATGATGCAGGCTTCTGGAATGGGTAAAGGAATGGGGAAACTTTCTAACCTTGCGATGAAGCGAATGAGCCGTAAAATGAAAAAGAATAAAAAGAAACGAAATAAGAAAAAAAGAAAATAAATTGATGGTGTAAAGAAAAAACTCTTTACATATGAATGAATTCTTGTTAATATATTAATTGTTAAGAAATCAATAGGAGGTGTAGTTATGTCTGTTAAAATTCGTTTAAAACGTATGGGTTCAAAGAAAAATCCTTTTTACCGTATCGTAGTTGCTGATTCACGTAGCCCTCGTGATGGTCGTTACATCGAAAACGTTGGTACTTACAACCCATTAGTTGAAGAAGACCAAGTAACTTTACAAGAAGAAGATATTCTTGATTGGTTAATGAAGGGTGCCAAACCTTCTGATACAGTTAAAAACATCTTGTCAGATGCAGGTATCATGAAGAAACTTCATGAAGCTAAATTAGCTGCTAAAAAATAATTTTAATTATGATTAATTTCGATAATTTAATAAAAAAGATTATTAAACCATTAGTTAAGTATCCCGACGATGTCAAAATCGATCATCAAGAAACCAATGATTTTCATGAGTATATTTTATCTACGAATGCAAAAGATGTTGGTCGAGTGATTGGTAAGCGTGGAAGAGTTGCACAAACAATTCGCACTATTGTATATAGTGTTCATGTTGCTGACAATAAAAGGGTTAAGCTTATTATTGATGGTGGTAAATAAGAAAGAACCCTCAAATAAAACTTTGTTTTATTTAAGGGTTCTTTTTAGAATTGAATGGAGTAACTATGGAATACTTTAATGTTGCTAAAATCGTAAATACACAAGGACTTAAAGGTGAGGTCCGGACACAGGTATTAACTGATTTTCCGGATCAACGCTTAAAAAAAGGAAAAACTGTCTATGCATTTGTCGATGATAAGATTCTTCCGTTAGAAATTGATGGTAGTAGAAAACATAAATCCTTTGAATTACTACATTTTAAGGGATATGATTCAATCAATGATGTTGAATTTTTGAAACCATCCTTTTTAAAAATTAAAGAAGATCAACTTGATGATATTGATTTACAACCAGGTGCATATTTTTATCACCAAATTATTGGTTTACCAGTTTTTGATGAAGAAGATAATAAGTTGGGAATTGTAAAAGAGATTATGGACTTAGGTCCAAATGATGTCTGGGTTGTTAAACGTGATGGTCAAAAGGATTTATTGTTGCCTAAAATTGATGATGTAATTAAACAAGTTGATTTAGACAAGCAAAAAATCATAGTCGATGTATTGGAAGGGTTAGATTAAAGTGAAAATTGATGTTTTAAGTCTATTTCCTAAAATCGTTGAGGGACCATTAAGTGATTCGATTCTTAATAAAGCAATTAATCGTGATTTATTAGAAGTTGAAATCACTAATTTTAGGGATTATTCCACAAATAAGCATCATAATGTCGATGATACTATTTATGGTGGCGGTGCCGGGATGTTACTTCAGCCGCAGCCAATCGTTGATGCATTTGATGCCACCCAGCTTAAGGCGAAAGAGAACAACTTACCAAGTGGTAGAGTTATTTTAACGGATCCAGCTGGGAAAAAATTTGATCAAAATGTAGCTAAAGAATTAGCCCAAGAAGAACATTTGACATTTATTTGTGGCCATTATGAAGGATATGATGAACGGATTAAAGAAATTGTGACCGACGAATATTCGATTGGAGATTTTGTTTTAACTGGTGGTGAGTTGCCATCTTTAGTGATGATTGATGCAATTTCTCGCTTTATACCGGGAATATTAGGTAATGATGAATCAGCATCAGGAGATACATTTTCAAATGGTCTTCTGGAGTATCCGCAATATACTAGACCTGCTGACTTTAGAGGTCAAAAAGTTCCAGATGTTTTAATGAGCGGTAATCATCAAAAAATTGCTGATTGGCGATTGAAAGAGTCCTTACGCAAAACTTATTTAAAACGACCTGAATTGATTAATTACGATAAACTATCTAAAAATGCCAAAAAGTTATTAGCAGAAGTTAAAATAGAGGAAGAAAAGTAATTTACATTGAACTTGTAAATGTGATATAATAAAAATTGGTTTAAAACCAAAAATTCAACAGTATTCCGCTGTCGATAAGTTATGAATGCTAGTTAGGGGAAATTATTATGCGTCAAAACAAATTGATTGAAAAAATCAACGCTGAACAATTACGTTCAGATATCCCAGAATTCCGTTCTGGTGATACTATCAAAGTATCTGTAAAAGTTGTTGAAGGTGAAACTGAACGTATTCAGGTATTTACTGGTGTTGTTATTAAACGTCGTGGTGCTGGAATTCAAGCTACTTACACTGTACGTAAAGTAAGTAACGGTGTTGGTGTGGAAAGAATTTTCCCACTAAACTCACCACGTGTTGCTAAAGTAGAAGTTGTAAGACAAGGTAAAGTTCGTCGTTCAAAACTATACTACCTACGCGACCGTCAAGGAAAAGCTGCACGTATCAAACAATCATTCAAAAAACGTTAAGATACCAAAAAAGAGATTGGAATTTCCAATCTCTTTTTTATTTGGTTTTAATTAAAGATTTAAATCGGTATTGTAGTTTAGGGGAGAAAAGTCAGTTGATTCTGTAATAAATTTAGTTGTTAATTCTTTAAAGGTATTAATTGCCAAATTGGCAGCCTTAAAACTTTGAATTGTTGCTAGTTCCTCTAAATCAATTGTCGAATTATCGATATATTGCGCTTTAGTATCATTGATAATTTCAATGTAGTTTTGAATTAATTGGTTTTGTTGGTCTTTCAAAGTATCATTGAACTTAGAATAATGTGGATCAACTAAAATTCCTACTAGTTTAAAAATCCAATAAGCTGATTTAGGATCGTAATCATGTCCAACTTTATAACTGTATTCAACTGGAGTTTGGTTTAAACCAGCAAAGAATGGAACAAAAGTACTCTGAGCACCGACTCCCATCAATAACCAGTGGATATTACCAATTTCTTTTGGAAGACTATCGTTTAATTGGAGGACGTGTGCCTCTTGCGTCTTTGCTAGACTAATTGGTCTAAATTTCTTTTTTTCTAATTCAGTTCCAGTTCCAATTGGATCATATGGAGTTTCTTGAAAATGAGACGCTAAGAAATCCTGGGCATCAAATACAGAAATTAATTTTTTACTTTTACGAATAAAGGGTAAGTCTTGTGATTCTGGTTGTTGCTCAATTTCTGGATTAAACATTTTTTGGCCATACCAAACCCTTGGGGTGCTGTAATAGGTATCTGCCTGACTTTGAGTTCCAAAAATACCTCTGAAGTTAAAGTTTTGTGGAGATGGATTTAATTGATTATTTTTAACAAAGGTCTGGATTTTTGGAGACCAGCGAAAATTTTCTGAATCATTAAAGTCAATCTCTTGAATTGCCATTTGATTTGCTACGACTGCGTATGAATCATCAGGAATTCTTTGTGCTACCCAATGGTGTCCTGATCCAATTTCGAAGTACCAGACTTCATTAACATCCGAAAACAGAATTCCATTAGTTTCAGCAGCACCATATTCGTTGACTATTTGTCCCAGACGATCCACTCCTTCAACTGCAGAGTGAATATATGGCAAAATAACGGTTACAATTGCTTCTTCACTAATTCCATTCTTTACAAGTGGATCAGCACCTAATACCTGGTTATTGGCATAAGTACTTTCAGTTGCACTGACAGCAACCCCATATTCATTAATACCATCCTCTTCAAAAAGACCATACTGGTCGGTCCACTCTGGTGTAGAGCTATATTTAGCTCGTTCCTTGGGTAAGGAAAGTTTGAATCCATTATCTTTTGAAATAAATACAGGATTTTCTGCTGCAACTTGATGTTCATTAACGATAAATCGTTTAGGCCAAGCTGCCTTACAATCTTCATTTCGCCCGATTAGGGTACTACCATCGATAGTTGCTTTTTTTCCAACTAAAATACTAGTACAGGCGGAAAATTCAAATTTATTCATAGTTAGGACTCCTTTGATATTATACTAATTCATTGTACACCTGATAATCTAGCTAAACTAGCAATATCACCATGTTTGTTTGATATTTTATAATTAGGTATAATGAAAATAATACGATTTTAATGGAGATAAATATGAAAAACGAGCAATATATTATGGCTATCGATGAAGGAACAACTTCAGCCAGAGCAATTTTATTTAATTCACGGGGTGAAGAAGTTGGTCGTGCGCAAAAGGATATTAGTCAAAAATTTCCGCATCCTGGCTGGGTAGAACAAGATGCCAGCGAAATTTTTAATATTGTTGAAACGGTGATTTCAGAGGTTTTATTTAAGACAGAAACCCCACCTTATAAAGTAAGATCGATTGGAATTAGTAATCAACGAGAAACAACTGTAATTTGGGATAAGAGAACCGGAAAACCTATTTATAATGCAATTGTTTGGCAATCAAAGCAAACGGTGGATATTGCTGAAAAGCTTAAAAAAGCAGGTCACAGTGACCTAATTCATAGTAAAACGGGGTTGATTGTTGATTCATACTTCTCAGCAACTAAGATTAGTTGGATTTTAGATAATGTTCCGAATGCGAGAAAGCAAGCAGAAAACGGTGATTTATTATTTGGAACGATTGATACTTGGTTATTATGGAAGTTAACTGATGGAAAGGTACACGCTACCGACTTAACCAATGCAAGTCGAACGATGCTATTTAACATCAATACTTTAAAATGGGATCAAGAGTTATTGGATTTATTTGATATCCCGCATGAATTACTTCCCCAAGTTGAGGAATCTTCTCATTTGTTTGGGTATACGCAGGATTTTACGTTTATGGGTGTGCAAATACCAATTGCAGGAATTGCTGGTGACCAACAGGCATCGTTATTTGGGCAGCTTGCGTTAGAACCGGGAATGACTAAAAACACTTATGGTACCGGAGCTTTCATAATGATGAATTTAGGTAAAAAACCGAAATTCTCATCGCAGGGATTATTAACTACCATCGCTTATGGAATTAATGGGGAAGTTAACTATGCTTTTGAAGGCAGTGTATTTGTAGCTGGTTCTGCAATTCAATGGCTCAAGGATGGGATTAAGGTAATCGAATCTGCTTTTGAAACAGAAGAAATGGCTAAAGAAAGTCGTCGTGATGATCCAATTTATATTATTCCCGCATTCACTGGACTAGGGGCACCATATTGGAATGAAAGAATTCGAGGATCAATTCTGGGGTTAACTGCGCATACTGGTAAAAAAGAAATTGCTAGAGCAACCCTTGAGTCTTTAGCTTTTCAAACTAAAGATGTTATCAATACGATGGTTGAAGAAACTAAAATTCCTTTGCAATCTCTAGTTGTAGATGGTGGGGCTTCAAAAAATAATTATTTAATGCAATTTCAAGCTGATATCATTGATAATGAAGTACAGAGATCAACAATTTCTGAAACTACGGCATTAGGAGCGGCATATCTAGCTGGATTAGCGGTTGGCTTTTGGAAAAATACGACAGAATTAGAACAAATAAAAAAAGATGGACAATTTTTCTCACCTACGATGGATGAAAATACTAGAAATCGATTATATAGTAATTGGAAATTAGCCATTAAGGCGACTGAAAAATTTAAGGTAGAAAAAATGGATTAAACAAATTATTGTTTAATCCATTTTTATTTTGCGTTGTTTTAAAAACTCGATTAATTCTGGAGAATAGATGGTCGGACATTTTCTAAGTTCATCCAAGTTATTTACTCCTAGAACGGTATAGATGGACTTTACTCCTAAAATCCATTCATTTAACATTTCTTGTGTAGCGAGTGGACCATTTTCAATTAAACTATTTAAAATTTCGCTAGCAATTCCGACTGCATTTGCTCCTAAGTAGAGGGCTTTAACAATTTGAAGCGGATTCTTAATTCCTCCGGTTGCAACAATTTCTAAATTAGGAACCATTTTTGCTTCGCAAAGTGATTCTACGGTTGATAGACCCCAATCACTGAAATATTCTAACTCTTTATTAGGTCTTCTGAAATTTTCAATTTTAGCAAAATTAGTTCCACCAGTTCCGCCAACGTTTACGTATTGGACACCAATGGAGCTTAATTGTTTCATTGCTTTTTGATCAATACCAAATCCGACTTCCTTAACAATTACTGGAATATCGATTGCTGCGACAATTTCTTTTATATTGTTAATCCAATTGAATTTGCGATCACCTTCAGGCATCACAATTTCTTGGACAGCATTAATATGAATTTCGATTGCATCAGCATCAATTAACTGAATTGCCTGTTTAACTTGTGAGATTGAAGCATTAGCACTTAAATTAGCAATTTTAATGCCATGGGGATTAACCTCTTTAACAACTGAAAATGAACTTGCAAGTTCGGGCTCACGTAATGCAACGCTTTCACTTCCAACGGCCATTGCTAAGTTTAAATTTTTGGCAATATTAGCTAATTGATAATTTAACTCTTTAGCACGTTTACTTCCACCGGTCATTGCCTCAATGTAGAAGGGGACCGTTAGATTTAATTTACCCAGTTTAGTCGAAATATTTACGTTTTTAATGTCTGATTCGGGTAAGGCATTAGGTACGAAGCGGATTTGATCGAATCCGGCTTTTGAATCTTTGGAATGAAATTTTTTTGCTAAAGAAATATGTTCATCTTTACGATGAGATTGTACACTAACCATTGTAATTACTCCTCTGGGTAATTGTAGATTTTAATATCTAGTAGTTCGATATCGTTATCTCGCCATTTGTTAATTACTTGTTGAACCTCACTAGTGTTCCTAATTAAAACAATTCCACAATCGCCACCACCAGCTCCAGAAGTCTTAGCAGCACCTCCAAATTCATCGGCAATTTCAATTAATTTGGTTAGTTTAGGGGTTTCGATTGCAACGTTTGCTAATTTTCCCAGACCTAAAAGTAAATCTCGGTTATGTTTAATACTATCCATAATTAAATCCACGTTATTTTGGTTAAATCCGTTTGTAATTTCGTGGACTCGTTTATCACTATCATGAACAAATTTTTGATATTGCTGCTGATTAGATCCCTTGGTTAATTCTACTTTATCAATTAGATGGGAGGTGGAAGCAGGCGCACCGGACCAACCTACTAAAAATTGTAGTACAGATGGGATTTTTAGTGGAATGATTTCTAGATAGGGCCATTCTAATTTAATTAAATGATCAAGTGAAACTTTTTTTCTAAATTCGGATAGCCAGGCTCTGTCAAAGGAAGAATAAGAAATTAGTCCCCCAAATACACTAGAAGCAATGTCTCCTAGTGATCCATTTCCTTGAACTTCAAAATGTGAAATAGCAGCTAGTTTAAATAGTTCAATTTTAGATAGGTTGAGCTTATATAGTTTGCAAATTGCTTTAATGGTTGCAACAGTAACTGCGGCTGAAGAGCCTAAACCGTATTTTTTTCCGTCACCGCTATCTAATTCACTGTCAACTTCAATATCATAGGTTTTCATCTCAATATTAAGTGATTTAGCGTATGATTCAGCAACTTGAATTGCAGAAACAATATATTGAAATGGGTTATCTCGATTATCCAAAACCATCTCAGAATTAACTCGTTGCCATCTTAGTAATGTTTTTTGAAATTGTTGCGAGGAGATGGTTCCATAATCAACAGTTTCTTTAACAGTGACGGTTACAAAGCGATTTACAGCAGCAATAATTGAGGGGTTTCCAGTTTCAACCACTGCGTATTCACCTGCTAGGTACAACTTTCCGGGTGCTTTAACTTTTATCAAATTAACAACTTCTTTCGTTTATATTTTACAAATATTCAATTCCTGGTCCGGGTGCGGCTACAACAATTTGGTCAGTTGAAAAAAGGCTTTTTAGCTCTTGAACCACTTTGTCTGTATTCTGGGGTTCAACTAAAACTTTAATATTGGGACCGGCATCCATGGTAAAGTAGCAGGGAATTCCATTGCTTCTCAATGATTGAATTGTTTTAATAACTTGTAATGATTTACCATCAAAGTACGTATAATCTGGTGATGCACTTAATGTTAAAGCGTGCATTCTCATAGCATTTTCTTCAGAAATTGATCCTAGTTTTTCAAAATCACGATTTTTAATTGCCTTTTTAATGTTCTTTAGATCATTTTTACATACTTGCTTCCAAGCATTGTAATAAGGTGATGTTTTTTTAGAAATTTCCATTCCCTTAGTACTGGACATGGTTTTTTCTGCTTGATTCACCATCACAGCGATAACGTTTAAATTCCAGTCGGGCTGTTCATTAAAGGGGGATGCAAAGGAAGTACGGTCGCCTAATCCTTTGTGCCATTCGACAAAACCACCATAAATTGAACGACATGCAGAACCAGAACCTCTTCTGGCAACGCGAGACAGTTCTTTTTTTGATAGGTTTAAACCGATTGATTTACAAGCAGCTGCGGCTAATGCTGCAAATCCAGATGAAGAAGAAGCAAAACCGGCAGAAGTAGGGACCATATTAGTGGTATTAACCTCTGCATAGATATCTTGATTTGCCATCCCTCTTATAACATCTAACAATGCAACTATCCTAGCTGCTTTGGAGTCAGATAATGGTTTGCCATTAAAAATTATTCGATCTGCGGTGTAGTTTTCTTTAAAGGTAACACTAGTCTCAGTATAAAATTTATCAAGGGTTAAAGAAAAACTATTCGTAGTTGGGATTTTTAATTTTGCATTTTGTTTTCCCCAGTATTTTATCAGGGCAATATTGGTATGTGCTCTAGCTGTAATTTTATTATCAAAACTTGACATAATTTCTCCTATTTACTCATTTCGGCAAGGGATTGAATCCAAACAGAAGGGGAGCCACCTTTTAACAAGTTATCTTTAACTTGGGTAGCAGTTCTTTTATCGGTAGTAAGAGCAATTATACAACCGCCTAGGCCACTTCCGGTTAATTTAGCCCCAATTGCACCATTTTTTAAGGCGATGTTAGTTAATTTATCAATATCAGGCGAACTAACGTTTAAATTCTTTAAGTCTTGCTGGGCTTGATTCATTAGCTTCCCAAGGTTATAAATGTTATTTGTGGTTAAACTTTTCTTAGCCTGAATAACTAAATTTCCTAAATCATTAATTAAATCATTAACCTTGGAAGGGTTATTTTCTAACTCAGAATGGACTTTTTCAACGGCTATTTTAGTATCACTTGAAACACCCGAGTCACTAATCACGATATAACCATTCATGTTAAAGTTAAAGCTTGAAAATTTTTGATTTTCAAAAAGGATTGGGGTATTAGAAACGACTGTTTTAGCATCAATACCACTAGGGTTTCCGTGAGTTATTTTCTCTTCAAAATTAATTAAATCATTTAACTTTGAATCAGCTAATGGCATATTAAAAAATTTGAAATATGCTTTGATTAGGGAAGCAGAAGTTGCTGCGGAAGATCCCATGCCACAGGCTAATGGTATTTCACTTTTAATGATGATATTAAACTTCAAATTATCAACATTTAATAAATGATCTAACTTTTTAATTAGTTCGTTGGTTCCAGCCATATTGGTGGGAAGATTTAGGCTGGGGCCGGAATAGTAGTCGCTCTTGATTTGGTGATCGGTTAGGGAAGTTTCGGAAATAGTTGTAAAAACCTTCACTTCTGGCACTGGGAAAACCAAAGCTGGTTTTTTATATACAGCACTGTGTTCTCCTAAGAAAATTATTTTAGCGTGACTTTCGCTGGTAACTTCGTTTTGCATTTTTAAATCGCTCACTTTCTAATAATTATATTTTATCATAACTATTGATTTTAAAAGTGCTTCAATTGATTTTATGGTTAACGATTTCGGTATAAATGTAGTAAAATTAGTGTAATTGATTATGAACGAGAGTAGGTAACCTAATGAACCAAAATTCAATTTTCGCAGTTGTAGATATGGAAACTACCGGTACTAACATTAAGCATGGTGACCATATTATTCAATTTAGTGTGGATTTTATTGAAGATAACCAAATAATTGATTCATATTCTACCTATGTTAATGATGGAATCGATATCTCAGCAGAAATTACGGAATTAACTGGTATTGATAATGAAACAATTCAAGATGCCCCCACCTTTGATCAAATTGCTCCATTAATCTATCAAAAACTTAATCAAACGGTTTTTGTAGCTCATAATGTAAACTTCGATTTTCCTTTTTTAAATCGTTCACTTGAAAGAGTGGGTTATCCAGAATTAGAGATTGAAGCGATTGATACGGTCACTCTGACACAGATTTTCTTTCCCACCCTGGATAGTTATCGACTAAGTGATTTGAGTAGTTATTTTAAAATAGAGCATGAACATCCGCATTCCTCTGAAAGTGATGCAGCAGCAACAGCTATCTTATTATTAAAGATAATTACCAAGATTAATAACTTGCCGGCTTCTGTACTTGAGTCTATTTTAGATTTAAATGTCTCATTACCTAAAGATACCAGTACCTTTATTAATTTAATCTATTCTTTAAACAAACAAGGAGAAGTTACGTTACCTAATGATTTAGTGAATGTTGAAGGATTAATTTTAAAGAAGCCAGCGATTAAGAAGAAAGAGAATGAATTAAAAGTTACTAAATTCCCTAAGAATAAAAGACAAAAAGAGCTGCTTTTCGGGGATCACTTTAATTGGCGTGAGTCACAAAGTAAAATGATGAATATTATTTACAATAATTATTCAGACAAAAAGAAGAAACCTACTAATTTATTGATTGAGGCACCCACGGGTTCTGGTAAATCGCTAGGTTATCTAGTTCCAATGGCATACTTAGCAAAAGATGCTGCTCCAGTGGTGATTAGTACTGCAACAATTTCATTGCAAAATCAAATTAAGAAAAACGTTCAAACTCAGTTAAACAATTATTTTGGTTTTTCATTAGAATCAGTTATCTTAAAGGGAAAGCAACACTACTTAGACTTGAATCGTTTTTTATTAAATTTAATTATTGACGATGGAAATAAACAGTCTCAATTTATTAAGGCCCAGATACTAGTTTGGTTGACTGAGACAGAAACTGGTGACTTAGATGAATTGGATCTGCCAAATAATGCGGTTATTAAGAATCAAATTAATTATCAAGCAGAAATTGTAACAAATGATGTTGAACTTGGTGAGTATGACTTTCTGGAGAGAAAGAGGAAAGCGTTAAAAACGGCAGATATTATTATAACTAATCATAATTACTTATTTGAAAATGCTGCTAAAATTACCAATCAAATTGATGAAATACCTTATTTGGTGGTTGATGAAGCTCACCGGTTACCAGATATGGCGTTTGCCTCACAGCAAAAGCGCTTATATTTGGGGACTATCAAACAAAATATTGGTAGAGTTAAAAATGATATTTTTCAAACTCATGCTGACAATATAAATGATGTTTTTGCGGATGATAAGCAGTTACTATCTTTGATTGGTAACGTTGTTAGTGATTTAGATGAATTGGGTAATAGTCATGAATATATTTTGACTGAGTTTAGAAAAACTTTTATGAAAAGATTACCCCGCAAACGTTCTGAAGTTGAAATGAAGTCTAAATTAGTAAATCAATTTTTAGATAAATTTGATTTGATACTGAAAAAGCAGTTTAAGGTGGGAAAACAACTCCAGAAACTTTTAAAACAAATTAATCAAATTATTGCAGAAAGAAATGAAAGATGGACGCCTTCTGACTACGAATTATTTCTTCGGTTTAATGAACATTTGTTAAATATTATTAATTATTCCAATAGCTTAGAAACAGAAGTAGCGGATTTGAAAAATACCGATTCGGATGTCTTCTTGTTGAGTTATACAAATGATATGGATCCTAATAATACGGCAATTACGACTGCCAAATTTGATACCAAAAATAATTTAATTAAAAACGTTTATCGATACTTTCAACCCGCAATCTATACTGGAGCAGTTCTGTTTACTTCTAAGAAGTCACAGTATATCTATGACCAATTAAGTCTTAAAAGAAGTAATACGCGGATGAAAAGGCTACAGTCAACCTATGATTTTGCCAATAATTTGAATTTAATGATTTCAAAACAAACTCCGACGCCGATGGTATACGAGGATGATAAATACGTTGAGTATCTAGCTAATTCAATTAGAGAAATTTATAATAGTTCAGCGGTTCCCACGTTAGTTCTTTTTAATTCTTTGAAGTTGATTGAAAAGGTTTATGAAAAAATAACCAATTTTGATAATCATCCGTTTGTTTTAGCGTCCGGGATTTCTGGTAGTCAGGATAAAATAATAAAACGATTTAATGAAGCTGAATCTGCTATAATTTTAGGTGCAAGTGGATTTTGGGAGGGGGTCGATTTTGAGCCTGACAAGTTAAAATCTGTCATTATTCCCAGAATTCCATTTGCGGCACCCAATAATCCGTTAGTTAAAGCACGATCATCATTCTTACGAGAAATGAATAAAAATCCGTTTACTAGTTATTCGGTTCCTAATGCAATTATGACTTTAAAGCAGGGAATGGGTCGATTGATTAGAAGTGAAAATGATTTTGGTACAATTACCATTTTAGATAATCGGATTATAACTAAAAAATATGGTGACCAGATTGTTAGGTCATTTGCAGTTGGAATTGAACCCCAAATTGGGTCAATTTCTGAACTAACTGCAGTTAATAAACAATTTTTTGCTGATAAAAATAACACTAATGATTCTGAATTAAATTGTTAGAGAGGAATATTATGAGAAAAAAAAGAATTACAAGACGTAGAATAATAAATACGATTAAAATATTAATATTATTGTTGGTAATTTTGGTAATCTCTGGCATTTTAACCCTATATATTTCAAAACGTCCGCTTCATCAAGATGAAAGTAAAACGACAGAACTTGTTCAACAGTATGCAAAATTTTCAGATATCGATGATTTTAGGAAAGTAAATGTTAATCAGACTTACTATTCGGTTTCTGGAAAGAATAGTAAAAATCAAGATTCTTATGCAATTGTTTCTAGTAACTTTAAAAAGATCAGAGTTTTAAAGAAAAGCGATGGAATTTCTGAAGCTAAAGCAAAAGAAACCGCTCTTAATGCTGTAAGTAATAGTCAAGTTGAAAACAGTGGTTTGATTTTATTTAAAAATAAACCTGCTTGGATGATCTCTTTAAAAATGCAAAATGGAGGATATAAATATATCACCATTAATCTCAAAGATGGGAAAGTGTTACAAAAATTATCAGTTTAGTTAGGATGAAATAAATGGTAAATACTTTAGAAAATTATTTTGAAATGGGATCTATAAACGTTTCGGGTGCTTTATTAAGTAATATGAAGCAGTTGAATTTAAATTCTGATGAATTAGTTGTTGTATTAGAGCTAAAGTATTTTAGAAGTATGGGTAATAAATTTCCTACTCCTGATGAACTATCAGAAAAAACTGGCATCAACGTTGATAAAATGTATGAGATTTTACATCAACTAGTACTAAAAAAAATCATTTATATTGATAACGACTCTAGTTCAGATGATGAGTATAGTTTTAAGCCTTTGATTGCGAAGTTAAATCAAATTTTGGAAAACCAAGTTACTCAGAAAATTGATGTTTCTAATTCATTTAGTGTAAAAGAAGATAATGTAAAGCAACGACAAGATATTTTTAATGAAATTAGTAAGGAATTTGGTAGAATGTTGTCTCCAATTGAGCTAGAAACAATTAGTGAATGGTTTGATAGTGATAAGTATTCGCCTAATTTGGTTAGTCTAGCTTTAAAAGAAGCGGTTTTGAACCAAGTTTATAACCTTAAGTATATGGACAGAATTTTATTGAATTGGAAAAAGCAAAATATAACTTCTGCGGTCCAAGTTGAAAAACAACATAATCAGTACATTAAAAAAGATCAAAATTCTTATAGTAATCAGAACTTACCTAAAGTTCCAATGTTTAAAATAAAAAAAGAGTAAATAAAAAGAATCAATCCACCAAATATGAAGTGAACCCCATAAATTGGAGTGAATTTCTAAGCTACTAATTGGCTGGTATGTTCCCGGTATTTTACCGGTGACATACCGGCCAATTTTGTTTTAATACGATGTTTATTGTAATAATCTACGTAATTTGTAATGGCAGATTCTAGCTCTTCGTAGTTTTGGTATTGATAATTGTGAACCGTGCCAACTTTAAGAATGTGAAAGATACTTTCAGCTACCGCATTATCTAGGCATGTGGCCTTGCGGCTCATGCTTTGGAAAACGCGAGCTTGTCGCAAAATATTCACGTACCTAAAGTTCTGATACTGAAACCCTTGATCCGAATGAATTGTCATACGGTATGGTAAGGATGAACATCTTGCCACTAATCGTTTAAGGGGTCGTGTGACAAAGTCTACCGTTGGTCTACGACCAATGTTCCATTCAAGAATTTCTCCATTATAAAGGTCCATATAAGCTGTAAAGTATGCACGTTCGTTGATCGTTTGATTACCCCAACGGACCTCCGTTACATCAGTAACGATTTTTTGAAATGGACGATTCGTTTTAAAACGACGATTTAAACGGTTATGGGTAACTGTACCTACAGTTCCTTTATAAGAGTTATACTTTTTCGTTCGTCGATTGAATGCCTGACAAAGTAGATTATTTTCACGCATAATACGAAGTACTGCCTTGTGATTAACGATGATTCCCTTATTTTTAAGCGCTAAAGTCACTGTTCGGTAACCGTAATCAGGATTTTCCAAACGAATACTTTTAATCTCATCAACTAACGTTGATGATCCTGATTGATATTTACGATGAAGTGCATCGTGGTAACTGCTGCTCGACATGTGTACTGCTTTTAAAGCTACAACTAATTTAACATTGAATTTACGCCTTAGCTCAGTTATTAGCTGGGCTTTTTCTTTGTTTGAGATTTTTTCTGTGCCAAGGCTTCGAGTTTTTCCAAGTATGCTACCCGAAATCGTAAAAGCTCGTTTTCCTCCTGAAGTTGTTTCAATGTCTTAGATTGTTTAGATTTATCTGTCATTTTTAAAGACCGTCCTTTATATGGCTTAAGACGTCCCTCAATCAGTTTTCGTTCCCAGTCCCAAACTATCATCGGTTGTTTCAATCTGAAATGGGTTGCAGTTGCTGGATATGAGGCATGATGTTCTTGTCGCCATTTGATAACTTTGATTTTAAAGGAATAGTCATAAAATGTCTTCCTCCGACAATTTTCTAATCCTTGATCGCCAAAAATTTTAAATAGATTGAGCCACTGATAAATCGTCGCAGTTCCTTTGATACCATACTTTTTCATAAGTAATAGGGACGAAGTTCCCTGTAGATATTCACTTAAAACTTGTTTCTTTATTTTAGCTGAAAACATAATAAAACCCCCTGAGTTTTGGATTTACTCCAACTCAGGGGGTTCACTTCAATAAGTGGATTGATTCTTTTTTTGTTTTTAATAAATAGTTTATTTATTATTTTGGTTATTGTTCTGGTTGTTGTTATTCTGGGTATTTTGATTATTTTGGTTATTGTTATTCTGGTTATTCTGGGTATTTTGATTATTTTGATTATTTTGGTTATTGTTTTGATTGTTGTTATTCTGAGTGTTCTGATTATTATTGTTGTTGTTTTGGTTATTCTGGTTATTGTTATTTTGATTATTATTACTTGGATTTTGTTCATTTGAAGCATTAGTTCCGTTATTGGACTTGTTGTCGTTATTCTTGTTTTGATCGTTGTTATTTTGGTTATTGTTAGTAACGACCTTATTTTGATCAACTTTTTGTGCTTCTGTATTTGCATTATCCACTTTTAGATCACCAGCATGACCTTCAATATAATATTGATCAGAACCATCGGTGTGTGTTTTAACCACATCATCTGGCTTAGTCCAATTTTTATTTGGCAAACCTGATGAGGCATAAGACATAACCTCTTTGTAAAACTGTTGTGCAATTTCAGTTTGTGATTGGCTGATATAGTTACCAGCTTCTAATGGGTGATCATATCCGGTCCAAACTGATAATGAAAGGTTTCTAGTGTATCCAGTAAACCAGGAATCCATTGACGCATCATCTGGAACTGAACCGGCTTGGCTATCTGGATATTTAGTTGTACCTGTCTTACCGGCTGCGTTTAATCCGCTGATTCTAGCAGCTGTACCAGAACCGTTAGAGTCATTAATAACTCCAGTAAGCATTTGCGTAATCATAAAGGCAGTTGATTCAGACATGGCGTTGTTGCTTTGAGTTTCAAATGAATCTGTATCACCAGTAGGGGAAACCACTTTATCAATTAAGTATGGTTTGTAGTAAGTTCCTCCGTTGGCAAAAGCTGAATATGCAGCAGCTTCTTGTTCAGTTGAAATATAAGCACCAATACCATTTTGAAGGGTTAGAGGTTGTTCAAAGGTCATACCTAATCCCTTTAAGAAGTTGGTTGCGCGGTCAATTCCTACTGTTTCAAGAGTTCTAATTGCGGGAATATTTCTAGATTCTACTAATGCTTTACGCATAGTAATATTACCTTCATGTCGATTATCAAAGTCATTTAATTGAATATTGGTTCCAGGATAAGTATATGGAGTATCCTTAACCGTTTGATAAGTAGGATAGTTCAAATATTCAATTGCAGGTCCATAGTCCATTAGTGGTTTCATAGTTGATCCACTAGAACGATCAGTTTGGACGGCTCTGTTTAAACCAAACGCAACATCTTGTTTTCGGCTTCCAAGCATTGAGATAACTTTACCATTATTTGGATCAACCATTGTAGCTCCAACTTGGAACTTGTTATCTGGAAAGGCAATGTTTGAATCGCTGCTATTAGCAAGATCATACATCTTCTTTTGTACGTCCATATCAAGGTTGGTATAAACTTTGTTACCAGCGTTTAAATTAAATCCTTTTTTAGTAAGCTCTTGGGTAACTTGACTAATATAAGCGTCTGCATACTTTTCATCTTTTTGGGTAGGAGTGTTGTTGACGGTGTCTTTGTTGATTCCTGCTTGCACATTTTCCTTCATTGCTTTGTTAGCTTCTGCTTGAGAAATAGTCTTATTTTTAACCATCGCAGTTAAAACTTGGTCTCGTCTTGCTTTAGCATATTTAGGATTATTAACTGGATTATACGAAACTGGTGCTTGAGGAAGACCAGCCAGTAAAGCAGTTTGTGAAAGATTTAATTCACTAAGTGGTTTATTGAAAAGAACTTCAGATGCAGTTTGCATTCCATAAGCACTATTACCCATATAAACCTTATTAATGTAGAATTCTAAAATTTGTTGTTTGCTGTAAGCTTTATCAACTTGTACAGCCAGCCAAGCTTCTT
The DNA here is from genome assembly GCF_047324295.1 of Fructilactobacillus vespulae. Lineage (GTDB taxonomy): Bacteria > Bacillota > Bacilli > Lactobacillales > Lactobacillaceae > Fructilactobacillus > Fructilactobacillus vespulae. The sequence goes on from NZ_CP137138.1 coordinate 1,137,695, forward strand.
GGGCTTTTCGTTTCAAAGTTTGGTCTGATGATTTGGTAGAAAATACCGATAACTTAACTAGTTGTTGAGTTAAAGTACTACCACCTTGTAAGCCACCACTACCAAAAACGTTGCTAACGGCTGCTTTAACAATTCTAACTGGATCAACCCCTTTGTCAGAATAAAAATGGCGATCTTCAACGGAAATGATGGCATTTTTTAGGTTGTCGGGGATATCTTTCGATTTAACGTAGTCTCGGTTTTGCATTCCTAATCGTGAAACCACTTTTCCGTTTTTATCATAAATAGTAGTTGAATTATCACTAGATAGGGTATTGTAAGAAATGTTAGGTGCGGTAGCTGCATAATATGTGAACAGACCACATCCTAATAAGAAAAACACAAAAAGGAAGAAAACAATCCATAAAAGAATATGACCAATCGGCCCCATGTGTTTATTATTTTTGCTTATTCGTGAGTATACTTCATCTGAGCTCATCGGTACTCTCCTTATATATTAGTATGATCGATAATAGTTTTAACGGCTTCTAAATATGGAATCAGAGGGTTTAAATTGTATTTAATTTTATAACCGTTATGTTCAATTTCTGATTTTGAAATTGATTTTTTCCCATTTTCTTCTTTTCTTTTCCAATATTTAAAAAGATCTGGAAAATTTAAAACGTAAACTTCATCGGTCTTGGTGAACTTAATAATTGTAAAACAAATCCCACCCAAATCATAACACTGTTGCATGTGTTTAATTTGATGTTGATGAAAATTGTTTAATGGAAACGAATTCAGTTGTTTAGTTTCTTTAGCATCAAAATCAATATATCTTCCTAGATATATGCCATTGTAGTCGGTGGTGGAAGCTTTTTTAAAATAAGCTTCCTTTATAATTGCTGCGCTGCGCTTAGGATAATCAACGTTAACAATTTGGATTGGTGTTGGCTTTTTATGCACAACTGCAATTCCTCTACTCAAGTAATATTGATTACTTTGGTTGATTTCATTTTCTAAGGACATTCCACGTGACCCATGATTAATAGTGCTTTTCTTTTTTTCTAAAGCAGAAGTGAATTGCTTCCCATTGGGATACTTGATTGCCACTAGAACCTCCAATCTAGAAGAATAAAAATTAATAGGATAATTATAATGCATTCCAATAAATAAATGTAATACAATTATAGCAATATAAACAACTTATTTAAAATTTAAGTAGTAGGAGGAGAGATGAAACGAGTTTGGATAACAGGATATCGATCATATGAATTACAAATTTTTGATCCTAAAAGTGATAAGGCATTAATTATCAAAGAAACATTAAAAAATGAGATGAGATCATTAATTGAAAATGGTTGTGATTGGTTTTTAACTGGACTTCAACTTGGAATTGAACAATGGTCGATTGAAATTGCAAATGAATTAAAAGAAGAATTTCCAAATGAGTTTAAAATTGCAATTTTAACACCTTTTAATGGTTTTGGCAGTCAGTGGAACGAAGAAAATAAAATCAGAATGAATTCGTTAATTAATTTAGGTGATTATTACAATAAAGTGAGTGATAAAGATTATGAAAGTCCAAAACAATTAAAGAATTATCAAAGTTTTATGGTTAATCACACTGATTCAGCTTTATTAGTTTATGATGATGAACACGAGGGGAAAACTAAATATGATTATGAGTTTATCAATAGGTATCAGGATAATCATAATTACTCATTACAGCTAATTGATTTTGAAGATCTTCAAGAGGGTGCTGAAATTTATGAAGAAAAAACTAAATTAAATAGAAACTATGATTTTTAAGTTATAATATGTTAAAATGATAAAGTTAAGAAAAATAAGAGGTGCTATAATATGGATGAAATTAAATTCACACCAAAAGATATCTTACAAAAAGAATTTAAACAAAAAATGCGGGGTTATGATCCAACTGATGTTGATTCATTCTTAGATGAAGTTATCAAAGATTACGAAAACTTCAATAAGGTTGTTTCAAATAAAGATCAAGAACTTTCACAATTACATTCTGAAAACCAACAGTTAAAGAGCAAAATTATTAGTTTAGAAAATGATGCTGCTAATAATACCGTTGTAAATAAGAGTGATGATGATTTAAATTCTAGATTGTCACGTCAAGAACAACCTATGCAAGATAGTCAATTAACTAATGTATCTAATATGGATATTTTAAAAAGATTATCAAAACTTGAAAGAAAAGTTTTTGGTGACAATTCAATTAACTAGAGCTTACATTGGTACAGGTTCTGAGTAATCGCGGCTAGCTTTTGTTAGCTGAGGAAAGTCCACTCTCGCACAAACTGAGATGTTTGTAGTGTTCGTGCCCGGTGAAAAAATAAGCCGAGGGATTGGCAACAATTACGGCGAAAGAAAACGGCTAAGGCTTTGCTATGCCTGAGTATTTCCTAAGGTGCTATAGAGACGATTAGGCTAAGAAATTAGTCTACTGGAACGCAGTAAACCCCGCGAGCGGGAAACCCAAACTTTGGTAGGGGAGCTTTACACACGGAAAATGAACTAAGTGTAGGGCAAGAATCTTTGATTCTTGAGATAGATGATTACTACTCAACTGTTATTCCTGATATTTCAGTTGAGCACAAAACATGGCTTACAGGAATTTGTACCAATCAGGTAGAGTGGGATTTTCCCACTCTTTTTTTATAGACAAAAATTAAGTATAAGAAGGGTTTACATGAAGAATTTTAAACTAATGGCAACTTGTGCAGCTGGAATCGAATCTCTAGTTGCAGGTGAATTAAGAGATTTAGGATATGAAGTTACGGTTGAAAATGGAATGGTTCTTTTTGAGGGAACGATTGCAGATGTAATCAAAACCAATATTTGGTTAAGAACTGCAGATCGAATTAAAATAATCGTTGGATCATTTAAAGCAACTACTTTTGATGAATTGTTTGAAGGTACCAAAGCACTATCATGGGAAAATTTAATTCCGATGGATGGTAAATTTCCCGTTGAAGGTCGTTCACAAAAATCAGCTTTGCATAGTGTTCCAGACGTTCAAGCAATCACTAAAAAAGCGATTGCAACTAAGTTAGGCGAATTTTATCATCGAAGAACTAGATTACCGGAAACCGGAAGTCTATTTCCGTTAGAGGTTAGAATTAATAAAAACAACGTTTTGCATTTGCTAGATACCACCGGTCCAAGTTTATTTAAACGAGGATATCGTGTTGCTAAAGGTGATGCACCATTAAAAGAAAATATGGCCGCTGCTTTAATTATGTTGACTAACTGGCACCCCAAAACAATGCCACTACTAGATCCAATGTGTGGTTCTGGAACCATCCCAATTGAAGCAGCAATGATTGCTAGAAATATTGCTCCCGGTTTACAGCGTGATTTTGCTTTCAATGACTGGAATTGGGTTGATAAAAATCAAATTGAAGCGATCAAAGATGAGGCAGATAGTAAAGCTGATTATGATTCTGAATTTGAAATTTATGGATCAGATGTTAATGGAGAAATGATTAATTATTCTAAAGTGAATGCCCAAGAAATCGGATTGCTTCATGATATTACTTTTAAACAATTGGCCGTTCAAGATTTTCGTACTGAAAAGAAAGATGGAGTGATTGTAACCAATCCACCATATGGACAAAGATTAGGTGATATCAAGGAAGCTGAAAGTTTGTATAAAGATTTAGGGTCAGTTCTCGGTAAGTTAACCACTTGGTCTAAGTATTTTTTAACTAGTGATTTGAATTTTGAGAAATTCTATGGAGAAAAAGCAACTAAAAAGAGAAAGCTTTATAACGGGGTTATTAGAACTGATTATTTCCAATACTGGGCTAATCAAAAGAAACGTTAATGGAGGTTTAAATGACTAAAAAAATTGCAATTATTGGTGGTGGGATAGTAGGCTCATCTGCTGCATATTTTTTGAGTAAGAATCAAGCCGACTATGAGGTTACATTGTTTGATAATGGTGAAGGACAAGCTACTAAAGCGGCAGCTGGAATCATTTCACCATGGCTTTCAAAGCGAAGAAATAAGCAATGGTATCAATTAGCTAAAGATGGGGTTTCTACTATTGAACAGATTGCAGCTGAAACCAACATGGATTCAGTGACCTTTTCTAAGGTAGGTACCATTATCTCCAGAAAAGACCCGGATAAACTACAAGAACTATTTAATTTAGCTCAAGAAAGAAAAAAAGATGCCCCTGAAATGGGATCAATTAAATTAATTAGTAGCCAAGAAATCAAAGAATTAATTCCAATCATTGATAATTACCAATACAACGGAATTTTGGTGACCGGTGGAAGTCGAATTGACGGAAATTTATTCTGTAATCACTTATTAGAAATTGCTTGTCGAACAAATTTAGAGATTAAAAAGGGACAAGCTATTTTAAAAAATGACAATGTAATTGCTTGGAATAATCAGGAAGAGAATTTTGATAAGATAATTGTAGCTGCTGGTGCTTGGACTAAAATTGTTTTGCAAAATGTTGGTAGCAATCTCCGACTTCGACCACAAAAGGGACAACTAATTGAAATTGAGGTTAACCAAAATTCTAATTTAGCAGAGATGCCAGTGATGATGCCGGAGTCTGAATATGACTTCATTCCTGCTGGTCATAACAAATTAATTATTGGTGCAACTCATGACAATGAAAAAGGATTCGACCTTGAGATTGAAAAAGATGTCGATAGAAAGCTTTTAAAAACGGCTAGTTCTTTAATTGATAATTTAAACATGGATAATATCATTTTAGAAAAAACTGGTACAAGAGCATATACGGACGATTTTAGTCCCGTTTTTGGAAATGTTCCAGCAAATAATAATGTCTTATTCGCTACGGGACTGGGATCATCTGGTTTAACTACTGGTCCACTTATTGGTAAAATATTGGTAGATATGATTGATAATAAAAAAATTGATCTTTCAAAGTACGAAAAATCAATTGATCAATATTTTATTCATTAAGGTGCAACGCTTGTTGTGCTAAGTTATGTGCACCCTTATTCTTCGATTCAGGAATCCAGTTGGTGATAATTAAGCTAAAGTTATTTTCTAAAATTAAAATTTCATCAACTAGTGTTTGGTAGTGCTTTGCATATTGTTTTTCTAAACTATTTGCCAAAATTTCACTATCAGTATAGAAAAGAATTGTGTCTGAAGAATTAGATTGGTCTGAAAGTTGCTGGGCCTGCTCTAAAGAAAAAAGGCATGCCTTGAATTCAGCTTCGTGATTATCAACGGTATTAATTGTTTTTTTAAATTGAAGTTGTTTATGATTAAAAATTATTAAACAACTAATTCCGGTTTTGGTATCGTTAGGTTTTTTTGCAGCATCAGAATATATTTTATAGAACATGTTTTATTTCTCCATCAAAGAGGTATTTTATGATTAATAAGGAAAGAAAGTTTTTGTATCAGCCACAGTTGTTAAGTAGTTGCATTTATTGGAGTTGGACTTTAGTAGTTATGCTAATTGGAATTATAATTTGGCTCGAAATAACGACGTTTCAAGAAATCACTTTAAGCTTTTTCATTGCATTTATTATCATTGCATGGATTCAAATCTATTTTAGAAAAATAAAAATTAATAATAATGAAGTTAGAATATATCAATTAATTTATCCCAAGGGAAAAGCCTATTCTTTAAATGACGTTAAGTTGATTGATTGCGGTAGAAACTCAATTAGCTTTTCAATCAATGAGAAAAACTTCAATATCATTTTACCATCTAATTCAGTGATTGAATTAAGTGAAATTTTTAATGCAAAATCGAAAACTGAGGACAACAATGAAAGTTAAAATTAGTAATTTAGTCTATGTAGTTGGTTTAATTATTATCATTATGGATCAATGGTTAAAATTTTATATTAGAAATAATCTTGAAATTGGAAGGGAAATCAAGTTACTTCCGCAAATTATTTCTCTAACATATTTACAAAATACTGGTGCAGCTTGGAGTTTTATGGAAGGTAATTCCATCTTTTTTATTGTAATTGCTTTATTTGCAATTTCGATTTTTAGTTATTTTATTTTCAAAAACAAAGATGATTTTTATCTAAAAACAGGATTAATCCTTATGTTGTCGGGAACCGTTGGCAATTTAATTGATAGATTTATATGCGGTTTTGTTACGGATATGTTTAAGTTGGATTTCGTGAATTTCCCCGTATTTAACATTGCTGATGCGAGTTTATCAATTGGTGTTGTAATTATAATTTTATCCCTATTATTAGAAAAGGAGTAATCTTTTGACCGCTTTAAATTATGAAGTTACTGAAGCCGGAGTCCGTCTTGATAAGTCAATTTCTAACCAGTTTGAAGATATTAGTCGATCAAGAGCTTCGGAATTAGTTAAAGCAGATTTAGTTTCTGTTAATAATGAAATGAAAAAAGCTAAGTATGCAGTTAAATCTGGTGACCAAATTGAGGTTAAATTGCCAGAACCAAAAGAAATTGATATGCAGCCTGAAAACATTCCGTTAGATATTGTTTATGAAGATGAACAGGTTTTAGTGGTTAATAAACCACAAGGAATGGTTGTTCATCCAGCACCTGGTCATCCCAACCATACGTTAGTTAATGCCTTATTGCATCATACAAGGTTAGCAAATATTAACGGTGAAATTAGACCAGGAATTGTTCATAGAATCGATAAAGATACCTCAGGATTATTGATGATTGCAAAAACTAATTTAGCGCATAAATCTTTATCAAAACAATTAAAAGAAAAAACAAACAAAAGAAAGTATATCGCGTTGGTACACGGTATAATTAAAGAAGATCATGGAACAATCGATGCACCCATTGGTCGTTCAACCAAAGATAGAAAAAAACAAGCGGTTGTAGAAAATGGAAGAAATGCAATAACTCATTTTAAGGTTTTAGAAAGATTTGGTAATGATTATACTTTAGTAGAATGCCAACTAGAGACCGGCAGAACACACCAAATTAGGGTGCACATGAAGTATATTAATCATCCATTAGTTGGGGATCCGTTATACGGTCCTAAAAAAACTATTAAAGGAAATGGACAATTTTTACATGCCTGTGAATTAGGATTTAAGCATCCAATTACAGATGAGGAATTAGATTTTAAAGTTCCACTTCCTCCAATATTTGCTGATACTTTAAAAAATATAAAACGCAAGTTTAATATTCAAAACAAGGAGTAGTTAATATGCCAAATGAAAAAGTAGTTTTAAATGGAATGTCAATGCAAAGAGCTTTAACTCGAATCACATATGAAATTATTGAAAAAAACAAAGGTGTCGATAATTTAGTGTTAATTGGGGTTAAAACTCGAGGTGTATATTTAGCTAAAAGAATTTCAAGTCGCTTGAAAAAGCTAGAAAATACCGATATTCCGGTTATTGAACTTGATGTTACCAAATACCGTGATGATTTAAAGGATAATAAATCTATAAATCAAGCAGTAGCTGATAATGTGGTTGAAATTGATAACAAAAATATTGTGTTAGTAGATGATGTTTTATTTACGGGACGGACTGTAAGAGCTGCTCTTGCTGCTATTAATGAAATTGGAAGACCTAATCGAATTAATTTAGCTGTTTTAGTAGATAGAGGACACCGTGAACTTCCAATTCGCGCTGACTTTGTTGGAAAAAACTTACCAAGTTCTAAAAATGAAAAAATCAAAGTTTTGGTATCAGAAATTGATGATAGAGATGGTGTTGAAATCTCTCAGAGTTGGGATTAACTACTAATTAGTGAAGGTGGGTGTTTTTTTTGGGAAAAAGATACTTAATTCTTGATGATGGAACTTCATTTGAAGGTGTTGGTTTTGGTGACCTATCAAATACCACTGGGGAAATTGCTATTAACACTAGTTTGAATAATTATCAGGAAGTAATTACAGACCCTGCATATCGAAATCAAATCATTACGTTTGTACAACCATCAATTGGTAATATTGGAATTAATCCCAAAAATTACGAATCAATAATGACTTCTGCTAAGGGAATCGTAGTTAGTCAGGCTGAAAACATTTCATTTTCACAACTTAAGAATTTATCATTAAATAACTTTTTAAAGCAAAGACAAATTTCTGGAATTACTAATATCGATATAAGTAAATTACGGAAACATATTCGAGATCATCAAGTTAGAAAGGCTAGTATTGTAAGTAACAATGACGAGCATGCCTTTGATCAATTGCAAGCTGCGGTGTTGAGTAATCAGCAAATTCAATCAGTTGCCACCCCCAAACCTTACTTAGTACCTGGAAAAGGGATTACAATTGTTGTTATTGATTTAGGCCTGCGAGAAGGAATAATAAGACAACTTTCGAAGTTGGATTGTAATATTATTGTGATGCCATGGAACATTCATTTTTCAGAAATTAAAAACTTAGATCCACAAGGGGTGGTTGTTTCATCCGGTCCAGGATCACCTGATGAAATTAATTCTGTAGTGATTGAAAATATTCAACAAATTCAAACGGAACTTCCGCTTTTGGGGGTTGGGTTAGGTCACGAATTAATTGCGATGGCAAATGGTGTAAAAGTAAAAAGAATGAGTTTAGGAAATCATGGTAGTAGTCATCCAATTAAAAAAATCATTACCAATGAAATAATTTACGCAGATCAGGCGCAAGATTATGAGATTGATAGAACGACCATTGATAATAATAAGCTAATCGTCACTTATGTTGACTTAATAAATGGTTCAATTCAGGGGATTAGAATTCGTGATTATCCAACCTTCTCAGTCCAGTTTTTCCCAGAGGGTAGCAACGACGTAGAAGATAGTTTGGATATATTCGATGAATTTGTGGAAAGTATTATTGCTCATAGGAGATTAACCAATGAATAGTGATATCAAAAAAATATTAGTTATTGGTAGTGGACCATCAGATATTGGCCATGAAAGTGAGCAGAATGGTGCCGCTTATGAGGCAATGATGACTTGGAAGGAATTGGGAATTGAAACATTTATCTTAGAGAACAACCCATATTCAATAATGATTCAAGAGTTACCCCAAACTAATGTTTTTATCGATTCAATTTCTTCAGAAAGTGTTGAAAGAATTATCTTAGAAGAAAAAATTGATGCAGTTACACCAATTTTTGGGAAAAAAGATGCTTTAAAAATTATTCAACGACTAAATAGAAATGATTTCTTTCAACAAAACAATGTAAAAATTATTGGATTGAGTTCCAAAAATATTTCTTTATTTGGTGGAACAACTAGCGATAATGCTATTACTAAAAATACATTTTTAGCTAGACGATTAGTTGATAATTCAGTTCCAATTCTTGAAACAAACGTAGTCAATAACTTTGATGAGTTACGAGCTACAATTGATAAGATCAAGTTTCCTATCTCTGCTAAACCAATTAATGCGGGTAAATCCAATCGTCGCTATATTTTTAAAAACATTGAACAATTAAATGCGGATATTGACGATTTATTTAGATATTCTGATAGTGGTAAAGTTGGTTTAGAACGTGAAGTTGGTGGATACAAAGAAATAGGAATGGTTGCTATTCGTGATACAAATAGTAATAAAATGATTATTTCATCGCTAGAAGATATGAATCCAGTTGGAATAAATTCTATTGATTCAGTTGTTTTTGCTCCAGCACAAACTTTAAATGAAACGCAAATTCATTTAGCTCGCTCATTAACATTTAGAATTTTAGATTGCCTTGGAATTAAGGGCATTTGTCATGTACAATTTGCTTTGAATCCCAAAACAAATGAATGCTATGTGATCAAAGTTAATCCATATTTTAATGGGCAGACTGCAATTTCAGAAAAATCAAACGGTTATCCACTTGCTAGAGTTGTTGCTGCAATTATGGTGGATCAAACCTTAACGGATATCAAATTACCAAATAATTACCATGAAAATACTGCAGTTTTACAACCGATTAGCGATCACGTTACCGTTAAAATGCCAGTTTGGTCTTTTGATTATTTACCTAAAACTAATCGAAAATTAGGACCACATGCAAAATCAACTGGGTCCTCAATTGGATTTGGACGTAATGTTGAAGCAGCATTTATGAATGCATTGAGAAGTTCACAAACCAGTCCTAAAGATGTTTTGCCAAGTTTTGGTTATTTGAACGAAGATGAATTAATTTCACAGTTAATTCATCCTACTGATATTCAAATATTGATTCTATTTGAAGCAGTTAAAAGGGGTTATTTAGCTAGTGATCTAGCTGAACTTACCAAAATTGATGAATTTTTCTTTTTGATTATGCAGAACATCTTGGATTCAATTAGTTTTATAGAAAAAAATTCCTTTGATAAAGACGCGTTTTTACTTGGAAGTCGAAATGGTTTTGGAATTGGGATGTTCTGTCATTTTTGGAATACTGAAAATATAGTAGTTCGCGATTTGCAAAAAAACCATTCTATTAAAAAGACCTATAAAATGATTGAACCAACTGCTCGAGAGTTTAAGGAAAATATAAACTCATTTTTTAGTAGTTTTGAAAGCGAATCAGAATCAGAACAATTAAGTGAAGAATCAGCATTAATAATTGGTAAAGGAAGAAATCACTTGGGGCCTAATACAGCTTCTGAATTATATAGTGCTGAGATGTTAATTCGTCTAAAAAAACTTGGAATCAAAACAATAATTTTGAATAACAATCCCAATTCAGTGTCATTAATTCAATCAATTAGTGATAAACAATATGTTGAACCAGTGCAATTGGGAGAGATCCTAGATATCATTGAATTAGAAAAACCCAAGTATATCTTTTTACCGGGTAACCGACATTATTTGATTAGGGAACTAGAGAAGTTAAAAAATACCAAATTAATTATATTACCGCCTGATCAAAAGACGGCATTATGGAATACAAATACGGTTGATTTTGCGATGAATTTTTTAGTTACAAAAGATGACATTATTCCAATTGCTGTCGTTGGATTTTCTGCACAAGAAAATAATCCAGATCGAGATCTTAATTTGCAAACAGATTATTTTGTTCCTTACAAGCTCTCTAAATCTGAATTTAGCTTAGTAAAAAGTTTATCGATTGAGACTATTAGGAGTAATAATCTAACGGGATTGATTCAGGTTTGTTTTAATTTTGATAAAAATAAAACAATTTCTGTATCTGGTTTATCGCCATTGCGAATAACAGAGACAGTCTTCTTAAATACAATCACTGGCATTAATTGGATTGAAGTCCTAATGCGCATGTATACTGGAAAGTTTGATGCCAATCAAATTAAAAATGAACTTAAATCTAATTTAATGTGTAGTAGGGCAAGTATTCAAGTTGAATTTCCTTTTAAGGAATTAGAAATTAAAAATGGTACAAAGAGTAGAAATTTTGAAGTGGGTGCTCGTCTGAAATTAAAGAAATAAAAAATGAAGGAAACATTTTAATGTTTCCTTCATTTTTATTACTCTTTTAAATTCTCGATATCTTTTAAAGTTGGAGTTACATAAACTGTTTTCTGACCGGTGTAGTGGACTAAACCGGGTTTGGCACCATTTGGCTTTTTAACTCGTTTTACCAAATCATAGTCTACAGGTACATTTGCTGAATCACGTGCTTTTGAAAAATAAGCGGCTAACTTAGCAGCTTCAAGAATTGTTTGTTCACTAGGATTAAAGGATCTAATAATAACATGTGAGCCATGAATATTTTGTGTATGCAACCATGTCTCACGTTTATCTGCAGTCTTTAAGGTTAGTTGATCGTTTTGGAGATTGTTTTTTCCAACTAGAATGGTAGTTCCATCTGAAGAAATATATTTATCAGGGGAACTAATTTTGGTCTTTGTTTGTTTCTTGGTTTTTTTAGCTTTTTTAATATATCCTTCAGACTTTAGTTCTGTCTTTATATCAACTAAGTCAGTAGGGTTAGCTAATTCAATTTGAGTTTCAATACTCTCAAAATAGTTAATTTCTTGATTAGTTTTTTCAATTTGCTGATCTAAATATTTAATGGCATTCTTTTTCTTTTGATATTGTTTAAAATATCTTTGAGCGTTTGCTGAAGCAGAAAGAGACGGCTTAAGAGTTATTTTAATTGGCTTATTATCATCATAAAAGTTAGCTAAAGTGGTTTCTTTAGCACCCGGAGAAATCATATGAAGATAGGTCATTAAAACTTCACCTTTAATTCTAAATTCGTCAGCTTTTTGGGTATCTTGGTATTCTTTTTCTAACTTTTTGATTTTCTTGCGATTCTTTTTTAACTCATTTTTAGTTACCTGAATAAGTTGAGATCCTTGTTCTCGAACACGTTCTCGTTTAGATTTTACTTGGTAAAATTCATCTAACATTTCGCCCAGACTATTAAAAGCGTGGAGTACTTTATTTTTGGGAAATGGGAATGATGAAAACGTTAACTTATCATTGGGAGTATTTTCAATCACTGGTTTAATTTGGTCAAAATTTTTAAAGAAATTTTCGTATTTACTTTTATTATCTGATCCTGGTTCATGTAAATAATTTGCCAATGCAAGGGAGGTATCTTTTCCTAAACCTTGTAATTTTTTTTGCAATTCGTTAGCTAAAATATCAACGTTTGGAAATGACTTTACTAAATTATCTAGTTCATTAAAATCAGTAAAGGAAAAAGGATTGAGATTATCTTGTTTAGGAGGGTTAATGTACTTAACTCCCGGTAGAAGATTTCTGTAACGACTTTTATCTGTTCCAATTCTTTTAATTGCATCAATAATATTACTATTTTTTGCTTCTGCTAAAATAATATTACTGTGACGAGCCATTATTTCAATGATAACTACTAATTCTTCAACATCACCCAACTCATTTCTACCGTTTAAATGAATATGAATAATTCGATCATTTTCAACTTGATGAATTTTGGTGACAAAACTTCCTTGTAAGTGTTTTCTTAATGTCATTACAAAGTTGCTAGGAACTTTAGGATTAACAAATGGTACTTTAGTGATTTGAGCTCTAGCGTATAAAGGATTTGCAGAAAGCAAAACCTGATGATTCTTTCGATTAGCGCGAACTGATAATATTATTTCATTTGGATATGGTTCATTAACCTTGGTAACTCTTCCATTTAATAATAATTCATTCAGTTCAGCTGCCATCGAATGTGTAAATGATCCGTCAAATGACATATTTAAAACCTCTTCTTTTTAATCTATCTTTAAGTATAAACTATCATAGTAAGAACTTGTAGTAAATTGTATTTACTTAATCTTGTATACACCAATTAATGTTATAATAAAATCCGGAGGTTTCGAATATGAAAAATAGTTTAAGTACTTTACGAAATGTCAGCAGAATACAACAACAACAATTACAACAAATTACAAAAGAAAATAATTTAACCATTTCTGAATGGCAACTACTTCTTTGCATCAACGAGGGTTACGAAACACAAGAACATTTATCAAAGCAAATGTCTTTGGATACCTCAACTTTATCCAGACAGTTAAAAAGATTAACAGAAAAGAAAATGGTCGATAAAGAAGCGATTGGAAAAGATAAACGTCAACTTATTTATCAGGTTAATGAACAAGGATCACTTTCACTAGTTAATATTAAAGATGATTATGATAAACTAAAAGAAAGAATTTTTGAGCAGTGGACCGATGAAGAAAAAAATATGTTAAAAATTTTATTGAATCGTCTAGAAACTAGCATGAATAAAATAAACAAATAAAAAGGGGATAACCGTGAGAACAGCAATTGTAACGGATAGTTCAGCTTATTTATCAGAAGAAGATATCCAAAAATATAATATCCATGTAATTCCATTAACGATTGTATTTGGTGATCAAAGCTATCAAGAAGGTATTGATATAACTAACGCAGAATTTTATGATAAATTGGCTAATTCAAAAGAATTACCAACGACTTCACAACCACCAATTGGAATGTTGATTGAAGAGTATAACAAGTTAGCTGCGGAAGGTTATGATAATGTAATTAGTATTCACTTAGCAGCCACAATTTCAGGTTTATATAATCAGGTAGTAAATGTTTCTCAAATGATTGATTCCATTAACGTAATTCCATTTGATTCTCAAATTACGGTCGGATTAATGGGGGATTTAGCAAAATATGCTAGTGAATTAGCGAAGGCTGAAACAGATCCACAAGAAATTATTAGTAAATTAAAAGAACAACGGCAAACAATTGATGAATTATTTGTTGTTGATGATTTACAAAATTTAGTTAAAGGTGGTCGCTTATCTAATGCTTCTGCGTTTATAGGTGGTTTACTAAATATAAAGCCGATTTTAAAATTTGATGATGAAACTGATAAAATTGTTGCTTTTGATAAAGTTAGAACGATGAAACGAGCATTAAAACGAGTTGAATCATTATTTGAAGAAAAATTAGCTAAAGTTGATTATCCAGTAAAATTGTTTGTTTTAAATGGAAACAATCCGAAATCTGGTTCAGCTTGGGCAGAAAAAATTGCTGAGCAATTTCCAGATTTAAAAATTGAACAAGGAACAATTGGACCCGCAATTGGTACTCATTTAGGCCAAGGGGCATTAATTTTGGGTTGGCAAAAAGAATTTGATTTTGATAAAAAATAAAACAGTTTAACCGATAAAAGGCAAAACTGCTTTTTTATTTGGTTTAAAAGTAATAGAGGAAATTTTATGTTTATTTTAAGTATTTTTATGTTTATGATTATCGCATTTATATTAGGATTACCATTACTTTGGTTTTTAATTGCGACCATCAGTGCTTTTACGATGAAGATTAATTCGGGTGTTAAGTTTACTGATTTTTATCAGAAGTTATTTAGGGAAGCGGAATCTAAAAAACAACATCGCTTAGGGAAAGTATTACTATCAATATTATGGATTGTTGGTCTAATGATGTTTGCGTTATTAATGATTATCATTGTAATTGCAATTAGCTACATGGTTGGAGTATTTTCAATGGGCGGTTCTGGCATTTTATAAAATATATTTCATAAAAAAAGACTCTCGTTAGAGAGTCTTTTTTGTTAATCCTTCATTATTGTTGGTCATACTATAAGTAAATTGGGGTTCTTTTAAAGAATGCTTTTTAATTTTAGGGATATACGGTTTTAATGCTGGTTGAAATTCATCTAAGAATTTTTCCTCTAGTAAACCGCGAAAAATAATTGCTTCTTCAAAATCTGCAAATTTTTTATAGTACTCTTTTCTTTTATGAGTGAGGCTTACACGATAATAAACTTTGTTGAACATTGATGATTTACGTGGATTGGCAATCCCAACAATACCGGTTTTATTTCTTTTAGTCGTTTGTTGGTGGTTAATATGACGGACCTTTTTTCCTAAATTCTGATAGAAGTTATGTCTATTTTGCGAAAAACTGTGGCCACAATCTGTTTTACTTCCAAATTTCACTAAATTAACTAATAAAGTAACATTATTACCACAACTACAGCTAAAGTTAGCATACCATTTTTTGGCTTGAGAATCCCAATGACTAATTGATTCGTACTTTAAATCATTGAAATTACTAGTATTTGATAAATCTTGGTTTAGTTGATACTTTTTTCGTTCAATTAAAGATTTTCCCCATAACTCTTGATTATCATAATGATTAATATGATATAACAATCTAGCATAGGGAATATTTAAATAGGCTGCTAGAGACTTCTTTGAGGCAAACGTTTGTCCTAGGTAGTTAATTGAACGATGATTTGTAATTTTAGGTGTTGATACATTTTTTAATGTCAATTTTAAGTTTTCATCTTTCTATTTTAGATTACTTTATTATAAAAATATAATACTCTGTATTAATATTATAATACATTGAACAATTACTAAAAGCAAAGTATTTAAACTGAATTTTTTCTTTGTGAACTGATTATTACAGCTTATAAATTAAAACGATTATGGATATAATATAATTTTTTTAAATAAAATAATTTAACTCACAATTGTAAGCGTTTACAACAAGTGCTATTATGAATTTGAAAATACTTGGAGGATAATCTTATGGAAAATATTACTAAAAACGATTCTGTATCAATTATTGAAGAATTAGAAAATCGATTTAAAATTATTTATGAAGAAAAACCCGTAAAGGGATATTTTTCACCAGGTAGAATTAATCTAATTGGTGAACATACTGATTATAATGGTGGACATGTATTTCCTTGTGCAATTAGTTTAGGAACATACGCTGTTTTATCTAATCGTGATGATAATCTAGTTAATATTGCTTCAGAAAATTTTAAAGAGAGCGGTGTTAAATCTTTTAATTTGAATAATCTAGAATATAGCGATAGTGACGATTGGTTGAGTTATCCCAAAGGAATGTTTAAAGCTTTTGCTGATGAAGGACTCGAATTAAAACACGGTTTTAACATTTTAATTAGTGGTAATTTACCTGATGGTTCAGGCCTTTCATCATCTGCTTCAATTGAAATGTTGTTTGGAAAAATTTTAAATTCACAATTTAATAATATTCAATCGGGAGTAAAACTTGCACAATTAGGTCAAAAAGTAGAGAACAATTACATTGGTGTTAACTCTGGTATTATGGATCAATTTGCTGTAGAAATGGGTCGTGCAGGATATGCTATTTTACTAGATACCAATACTTTAAAAAGCGAATTAGTTCCAATTAAGATGCAGAATTATAAAATTGTAATTATGAATACTAATAAGAAACGTGGATTGAAAGATTCTAAATACAATGAACGTCGAAGCGAGTGTGAAAATGCACTGCAATTAATCAATAAAAAAGCTAATTTCAAATCTTTTGGTATGATGACAAATGAAGATTTTGATGAATATAATTATACAATTGATAATCCAGTTTTAATTAAACGGGCACGACATGCTGTATCTGAAAACCAAAGAACTTTGCGAGCAATTAGTGTGCTTAAAAATAATAATATAGATGAATTTGGCCGTCTGATGAATGCCTCTCATACATCTTTAGAATATGATTATGAAGTTACTGGAGATAATTTAGATAATTTAGTACACTCAGCGTGGGAAAATGGAGCAATTGGTGCTCGTATGACTGGTGCTGGATTTGGTGGCTGTGCAATTGCAATTGTTCCAGATGAAAAAGTTAAAGATTTTATGAAAATTGTGGGTAAAAATTATAGAGAAAAATTTGGATATGAAGCAGATTTTTATATTGCAAATATCTCTGATGGTCCCCAAGAAATGGAATTATAGAACAAGAGGTTTTTATTTTGGGTAAATTAAATTTAGTGGAACATTATGCCAGACTTGTAATTGCAACCAAAAACACTTATAAAAATTTAGATTATACTTATTTAGTTAACCAAATTTATTATCTAATTGGTCAAGATAATGTTTATGTAGACTGGAATAAAAGTAATTCTTTACTAGAAACGGTTGATTATCTAGTTCAAATTGCTATTAAAAATGGGAAAATATCAGATTCATTTTTTAATCGAGAACAATTAGAAGAAAAATTGACTAATTTATATACTCCAATTCCTTCAGTTTTAAATGAAAATTTTTGGGATAATTATAAAAGATCCCCGACGGCTGCGACAGAATATTTTTTTAAATTAAGTAAATTAAATAATTATATTAAAACTGATCAGATTAAGAAGAATATTAGTTATCAAGTCCAAACTTCCTATGGAGATTTGGAAATAACAATCAATTTATCTAAACCTGAAAAAGATCCTAAAGATATAGCAAAAGCCGCGTTACTTAAAACAAGTGATTATCCTAAATGTAATCTATGTGTTCAAACTGAAGGATATTACGGTAATCCAAATTCAGTTGTTCGCATAAATCATCGAATTATTAACTTATTAATCAACGGTCAATTATGGGGATTTCAATATTCTCCATATGCTTACTTTGAACAACATTGTATTTTTTTAAATCATAATCATGTTCCAATGGTAATCAATCAAGAAACGTTCGGTAATTTATTAGATATTGTTACTATGTTTCCAACTTATTTTGTTGGCAGTAATGCTGATTTGCCAATTGTAGGTGGTTCAATACTAAGTCATGAACATTATCAAGGTGGAAAACACGAATTTCCAATGATGAAAGCGTCAACTAGATTCGAGTTTAATATTTTAGGTTATGAGAATGTTAAGTCTGAAGTGTTGAATTGGCCAATGTCAGTAATTCGACTTACATCAGCTAGTAAGGTAGATTTAATTAATTTTTCTGAATTAATTCGACGTAAGTGGAATGAATATAATGATGAAAGCGTTGATGTTAGATCAGAATCAAATGGGATTAGACATCATACAATTACCCCAATTGCAAAGCAAAATGATAATCAGGAATTTGAGCTATATTTAGTATTGCGTGATAATCAAGTTTCAAGTGAATTTCCTGATGGAATTTTTCATCCACATCAAGAATATCAGCATATAAAGAAAGAAAATATTGGATTAATTGAAGTAATGGGAAGAGCGATTTTACCGGCTCGATTAAAGGCTGAATTAGTTGAAGTTGAGAGATACTTATTAAATCAATCTAATAAAATCGCTAATTATCATTTAGATTGGGCGCAAAAAATTAAAAATAATCACAATATTACAAGAGAAAACGTTACTAGAATAGTTGATAATGAGGTTGGGACCGTTTTTAAAAACGTATTAGAAAACGCGGGTGTGTTTAAGCTAGATAAAAAGGGAACTCAAGCATTTCATAAATTTATTAATACATTAAATAACAATTAATAAGAAAGAAGCGATAAAATGGATTTTCTAGCAATTTTAATCGGGTTAGGACCAATGATTGGATGGGGATTATTTCCCACAATATCATCTAAAATCGGAGGTAAACCAAGTAATCAAATTTTAGGAGCTACACTTGGTGGATTTATATTTGCAGTTGCTTTAGTGTTGATTCGTGGATTATCAATTCCAACTGGAATCGATTTAATTCTCGCAGTTATATCTGGTTTAGGCTGGGGTTTTGGACAAATCATGCAATTTAAAGGATTTAAATTAGTAGGATCGTCCAGAATTATGCCAATTACTACAGCATTTCAATTGATTTTAACATCATTATGGGGAGTATTCATTTTAGGAAACTGGGGTGGTATGCTCGGAAAATTAATTGGTCTATTAGCACTAGTAGTAATTATAATTGGAGCAACTTTTACAGCTTGGACTGAAAATCAATCATCAAAAAATGATAAGGTATTTTTGAAAAAAGCGATTATTTTACAATTAATTGGTGCTTTAGGTTATCTAGTTTATTCTGCTGCACCTCAAATTGTAACAATGCCTTCTATGCAGGCAATAATTCCAGGTTTACAACCAATGGATGGTGCTCATGCATTTCTTCCACAAACTATTGGAATGGTAATTTTTGCAATAATTTATAGCTTATTTAATTTAAAAAAAGAAAATGTATTTTTGGAATCAGTATCTTATAAGCAAATCTTAGCCGGTTTATCTCAAGGTTTTGGTATGTTAATGTATTTAATCTCAGCACAACCTAATATGAATGGTCTTGCAACAGCGTTTGTATTGGGGCAAATGGCTGTTTTAGTATCAACGCTAACTGGAATTTATGTATTACATCAAAAAAGAACGCAAAAAGAAATGTTATTCACAGTTGTTGGACTAATTTTGATTGTCGGTGCGTCAGCAATTACGGCATTTTTATAAAATAACATTGTTAGTTGAAGCATAAAGATAAATAACTAAAAATACCTTTGCTAATTAATCTATTTAAAGTAGATTTTGAGTAAAGGTATTTTTTGATGAGCTAAAATTGAATGGGTGATGTATAGTTCAGATAAAAATATATTTTAGTTTACATAATATATATTATACGAAGTTGATATTTTAAGCCACTTGTCAACCCCAAATGCAACAATTTAATTAAAACTTAATATAGTTTTTTAGCTTAATGAAACTTTGTTTTGTTCAGATTCGAATTTAAAATTTGCACTTTTCCAGTTTAAAGTTTTTCTTGGACGCTCATTAATTTCAAAAACAGCTTGTAAAATTTTACTTGGAGAAACATTTCTAAAGCTCGTTTTCTTCGGAAAATACTCTCTTAATAAACGATTATGATGCTCATTACAGCCTCGTTCATGTGGTGAATATGGATGGGCAAAAAACACTTTAACGCCGTATGTATGCTCAATTCGATAAACCAAGCTATGACTAGAAAATTCAGATCCATGATCACAGGTTATAGATTTTACAGAACCAGTAAAGTTTGCCATAAAGGTATCCATAGCTAGTGAAAACTGGTCTGCTGTACGATTCTTGATTTTAATGGCAAAATATCTTCTAGTTTTACGCTCTACAAAGGTTGCTAAGCAATCGTTTGACTTTCTTGATGAAAGAACTGTATAGACTTCCCAATGCCCAAATTCAGCCCGTTTATTAATAATTTCGGGTCTTTTTTCAATTGAATGAGCCTTCATCATTTGACTCTCTTTTCTAGGGATTAAACGACCCTTATGATGCTGTTTATAGCGTTTTCCGTGAAGTCTTAGATCCTTTAATTTAAAGTCTAATTTGTTACTGTAAATCCAGTTGTAGATAGTGTTAGTAGAGATATTAAGTTTATGTTTAAGACCATTGGCAATCTGTTCTGGAGACCATTTAAGCCTAAGATATTTTTCAACTATTTTTTTGTTGTAGTCGGTGAGTTTAGAAGTTAAACCAATTTCCATACGTCTAAGTCTAGCGACATTATCAGCACTAGATCCTAAATATCTAAAGTTAGAAATTCCAAGAGGGTTATATTCAGGCATATTACGTTTCAATTCACGACAAATAGTAGAACGAGAACGTCCTAGTTTGGAAGCGATTTGAGCTTGAGATAAACCTTGTTCAAGATAGTCTTCAATTTTGATACGTTCTTCAAAAGAAAGGTGATTAAAAGTCATAAGTCCCCCCTGCTATTAAGCAAAAATAATATTTAAGACATAATATAATTAAGAAAAAGAGTAGTCAATAAATAGTAAGAATTGCATTTTATTTTGCTATTAAGGAGTTGATATTTTAAACTAGAAGAAGCAACTCTTACTATAAATTAAATTATTTTCTTAAAATAAAAAATACAGCTTTCGCTGTATCTTTTAATGTTTTTATTCGTCTTCATTTTCAATTTCTGGGTTTAATTCACCACCAGCAATTGCATCTAACATTGGTCTTGATGGAATGAAATATAAAGTTCCAGTTACTAGTGTTGAGAAAGTTAATAAAAAGTCGCTCATATCAACCATTTGTTGAAGCATTCCTTTGGTAACGCTCCAATGACGCGCATATCCCATGAAATACGTACCAGTTTTATTACTTGCAGGATCAGAAAATGGCACGTTCATTCGAACAATCTTATTATCGTCACCTGTATTTGATGCTAAATTGTGAGCATTTTCATATTTATCGTCTTCTTCTAACTCTAAATCAGTAAATTTTTCTCTTCCGACGGCTTTATCTTGATGACTAGTTGGCATTTTATTCCAAAAATCCATGTCGTGAATCCATTTTTGTGCAAATAAGTATGAACCATTAATAAATTCAGGATCTTCTTCACCAATAATTGCATAAGGTGCAGCGTCTTCAACTAGTGGAGCTTCGGTACCATCAATATATCCAATGATTGCACGCCCTTCTAAATATCTGAATCCTTTGACTTCATCTAAAACCTTAGTGAAATCCTTTAAAAATTTACGATATTGCGAAACAACCTCATAAACTACGGCTTGATTTTTTGCCCGAATATGTAAAAATAAATCTCCATTCGTTGCAGGCATACTGTATTTTGGACCTTTTACCCCTGCAAATGTTTCTAATTCTTTGGGCTTGTGAGCGTTTGGGAAAAGGAAGTCCCATGCATTGTTACTGAATCCAATTGAAACCCTCAAATCGGCCTCTGGTTGCCTTATACGCATAGATCTAATGATTGCTTGAGAGCGATCTGCAAATTCTTGAATACCTTCTTTGGCTTTTTCGGGGTCATCACGGTTTAGTTCTAATGAAACAAAATCAACATTTTCACCAACGTCTTTCCATACATCTTGTGCTTGACTTGGTTCTATTTTTTCTACCATGTGATTAATCCTCCAGTTTTTAAATTTTTGATTATACAGTGTTTATTATAACAAATTAAAAATAAATAATGTTAAAATCTTGCGTTTAGTTTATAATCATTATTGATAATAATTAAAAGGAGATAATTATGTATTTAAAGAGATTTATTGAATTATTAGTTGTTTACTCATTTTCATTTTCGCTTGCTATTATTTTAACTGGAATTAAAACCAGTTTATTGAGATTATTTATAGGAATCTTAATTGGATATTTAGTACTGGTAATACCGCTAACATTTTTGACAATCAAAAAAATGAAAAAGCGGAATGCCGTAAGTGGTAGTAATCTAAAAAATAAAAATCGCTTTCAAACAGTGCTAGACGCTTTACCAGCTTTTCTATATTTGGCCACACAGGATGGTAATAAAGTTATCAGTAATTAAATTGTTACATACAGTCAAAGTAAAGAGGAAGAAAATATATTATATATTGTCACTAACAATGATACTAAACGGGTTTCTAATATTAATTTGAATAATCAAGTTGCAATTGCAAGTTTGTATGATGATAAAACTGGATTACGTTTTTCTTCAAATGATATCACTGCATTTGCAACTACCAATGTGAAAGAAGTAAATCAATTAGTGGTTAATAATCCTCAGATAAAGAATTTATCTGAAAATATCGAAAATCAAACAATTATTACATTGAGGCTTAATACCGTGTTAATTGAATCGTTTAGAACAGCACCTGAAGTTATTGATTTTCACTAGGTTGTATAATACAAAAAAACAACTAGATAATAAATCTAGTTGTTTTTTGTTTATTTATTATTTCCCCAAACTTCCCTTTTAAATTGGTCTCTACCACCCATTTCTTCAATTTCGGCTCTAAAGGGATTTTTTTTGTAGAAATGTTGATGATAGTCTTCTGCTGGGTAAAATGGTTTTGCATCTTCAATTTTAGTTACAATTGGTTGATCAAATTTTCCGGAATCTTCTAATTTTGCTTTTGATTCTTCTGCAATCTTGCGTTGTTCAGGACCATTAACAAAGATAACTGGACGATAACTATCTCCGCGATCTTGGAATTGTCCCATTGCATCAGTTGGGTCTGTTTGTCTCCAATAAATTTCAACCAAATCAGCATATGAAATCACATCTGGATCAAAGGTAATTTCTACAGCTTCAGTATGTCCGGTAGTTTCTGTACAAACTTCTTCGTAAGTTGGATTAGCAACGTGACCACCAGTATAACCGGAGATTACTGATTCAATTCCTGGCATTTCGTCAAATGGTTTTACCATGCACCAAAAGCATCCACCGGCAAAAATTGCTGTTTCTTTTTGACTCATTTTATAATACCATCCTTTTTATTTAAAACTATCCTTGTATTCTCCGTAACCTTCTTTATCCAAATCAGAAAATGGAATAAATTTTAAAGCTGCTGAGTTAATACAGTAACGTAAGCCACCTTTATCTTGTGGTCCATCTGGGAAAACATGACCTAAGTGTGAATTTCCATTTGAACTTTTAACTTCTTCTCTAATCATTCCAAAGGATTTATCTGTGTTACTTTTTAAAGCTTCCTTCTTGACCGGTTTAGTGAATGCTGGCCAGCCACAACCAGAATTGTATTTATCTTCAGACGTAAATAATGGTTCTCCAGAAGCTACATCAACATATAAACCTTTTTCAAAGAAGTTATCATATTTACCAGTGAAAGCAGGTTCAGTGGCAGCTTCTTGGGTTACGGCATATTGTTCGGGAGTTAGTCTATCCTTTAAGTTTTCTTTATCGAATGAGTTCATCATATTACCTCCATTTATTTTATATACCTAATAATAAACATATATAAATAGATTGCAAACAATTAAACTTATAATAAAAAGGAACATATTAAATACGGTCCTTAAAAAATTATTCAGCTGCTTCTAATTTTGCAGTTAATGGAGGAACAACTTGTTTCTTTCTTGAAACAACTCCAGGAAGACTCATAACGTCATTTTCATCTAATTTTGAATTAAATGATTGTTCAACGACATCTTTAGGTTCCCCAAATACAATTAATTCTGAATTACTAGTTAGTACATTTGTAACTAATACTAAGAATAAGTCGTAATTTTCTTTTTCAGCTTCTGCTTTCATGGCAGTTTTAATATCAGCAAGACGTTTAGTAATGTCAGCTAAGTCGACAACGTTGATTTGATCGATACGAATGTTTTTTCCACCTAAAGTAAATGATTTAGCATCACTATCGATTAATTCTTGATCAGTTTTTGCGTCAACGTTAGTACCGGCCTTAAGCATCTTAACACCATATTCGTTTACATCTTCAATTCCGGCGATTTTAGCAAGTGCTTTTAAAGCTTCTTCATCAACTGAAGTGGTTGTTGGTGATTTTAATAATAACGTATCTGAAATGATTGCAGATGCCATTAGTCCAGCAATTTCTTTTGGAATATCAATTCCTTCTTCAGCAAACATTTTTGTGATGATTGTTGAACAACAACCGTAAGGAGCTGCTCTGTAGTAAAGAGGTTTAGCAGTATTAAAACCACTAATTCTGTGATGATCTACCACATAGTTAACTGTTAGTGATTCAATATCATCAATACTTTGTTGTGGTTCATTATGATCAACTAACATTACTGTATCAGTTTCTGGTAAAGCAGCATTCACAACTCGTGGTGCTTTAACATCGAAATAGTCTAATACAAATTTAGTTTCAGGATTTGGATTGCCTAAAGCAACTGCCTCAGTATCTGCACCTTTTTGCTTTTCTAAGTAAGCTAATGCAATCGAAGCAGCAATCGCATCAGTATCTGGATTTTTGTGTCCGAAAACTAATTCTTTAGTCATTTAAAATACGCTCCCTTAATTATTTTATAGTAATACCATATCACAAAATTAGTATTTATTTAGTATTAATTAGTTCAATTTCGTTAATTAATAAGTGTTCAATTGAAGTTGGAACTCCATCAGTTTCCACGTTAATTTCAGCGGATCCATTTGAGGTTCTATTCGATAGATTATGCTCACCTAAGATAATATCATGTCCGTTAAGGTGGTCAGTATAAACTCTTAACATAATATCATCGGCATTAATTTTAGTGAAGTTTCCAATCAGATTTTCTCTGGTCTTTAAATCTCTGAGAACTTTAATTCCCTTTCGAGCACGACTAGTTACCGGAATTTCAGCAACTTCGATTTTTTTAAAGTTACCGTTTTGGAAAATGATTGCAATTTGAGAATTTTCAGTAACAACCTGTGAATTTACAACCTTATCGTTATCACCTAAGTTAATTGCTTTAACTCCGGTTGTCCGTGCTCCGCTTACAGAAACTTCATTTAAGTTATATCTGAGGGCTAATCCAGCTTCTGTCATTACTAATACGTCTTTTACATCCCCAGCTTCAAGATATTCAACGTTAATTACAGAATCCTCGTCAGTTTTGAATTTTTCATACATACTTGCTCTTGTTTTGTAAGTTCTTCCAGGTAAAAGTTTACTAAATTCAGTTTGTTTAATATTACCGAACCTTGTAGTTATTAAGAAAGAACCGGATTGTTTGAGATTACTAAAATCAAAAGCAGCAATAATTTTTTCTTTTGAATCTAACCCATTTAATTGCGAAATGTGTTCGCCGGTGTCTTTCCATTTAACCTCGTTAATTTCAAATACAGGTTTATAAATTAGATTTCCACCATCAGTAAAAATAAAGATGTTATCTCTAGTGCTTAGTTTTTTAATTAAAACTGGACGATCTTCGTCTTTAATACCGTTATCATTTAATTCTGAAGCTTTAAATGAGCGAATGCTGCTTCGTTTTAAGTAGCCGTCACGAGAAATCATGACCATAACTTGTTCGTCTGGAACAACTACTTTTTTACTAATTTTGATATTTTCAATTTCAGCTTCAATTTTTGATCTACGTGGACTTTGATACTCATTTTTAATTTCAAGTAGTTCTGTTTGTAAAACCTTATCTAATTCATTCGAGTTAGCTAGAATGTTTTCAAATTCAGCAATTTTAACTGCTAGATCAGAGTTCTCTTGTCGAAGTTTAGTGACATCAGTGTTGGTTAAGCGATATAGTTGCAATGCTACGATTGCATCTGCTTGTTTTTCAGTAAATTGATATTCGCTAACTAAGTTATCTCTGGCATCTTTTCTATTAGAACTAGCTCTAATGGTTTTAATAACACTATCTAAAATAGATAATGCCTTAATTAAACCTTCAACGATATGTTGGCGATCTTGGGCTTTCTTTAAATCAAACTTAGTTCTTTTAGTTAATACATCTCTTTGATAATCAAGATAAGTTTGTAAAATATTTTTTAACCCAAGCCGTTGTGGGCGCATATCCTTAATTGCAACTACGTTAAAATTATAAGATATTTGCAAGTCTGTATTTTTATAAAGGTAGTTTAAAATACCTTTAACATCAGCATCTCGCTTCAATTCAAGTGAAATAGTAAGTCCAGAACGGTCAGAATCATCTCTAATTTCAGCAATTCCATCAATTTTTTTATTAATTCTGATTTCATCAATCTGTTTTACTAATTGTGATTTATTGACTTCGTAAGGAATCTCAGTTATTTTAACTAACTCTTTTCCACCACGTAAATTTTCAATGGTGCTCTTTGAGCGAATCATAACTTTTCCATGACCACTTTCATAAGCTTGCTTAATTCCATCTAATCCTTGAACGATTCCCCCAGTTGGAAAATCTGGACCTTTGATGAATTGCATTAAGTCATTTAGAGTCGCATCTGGATGTTCTTGTAAATAAATTAAAGCATCGATTACTTCACCTAAATTGTGAGGTGGAATTTCAGTTGCATAACCGGCAGAGATCCCGGTAGCACCATTAATCAATAAATTAGGAATCCGAGCTGGTAAAACGGTTGGTTCTGATTCGGTATCGTCAAAGTTTAACACCCAATCAACGGTATCTTTATCGATATCTCTTAGCATTTCACCAGATATTTTACTTAAACGAGCCTCAGTATAACGCATTGCTGCCGGAGGATCACCGTCCATAGAACCGTTGTTTCCGTGCATATCGATGGTGGGTTCTCTGAGTTTCCATGATTGACTCATTCTAACCATTGCATCATAGATAGAACTATCACCATGAGGATGAAAATTTCCCATCACGTTTCCGACTGATTTGGCTGATTTTCTAAAACCCTTATCGAAAGTATTACCATCTTTATTCATAGAATATAAAATTCTACGTTGAACTGGTTTTAACCCGTCACGAACATCTGGTAATGCACGTTCCTGGATAATTGATTTAGAATAACGACTAAAACGTTCGTCCATAACGGATGCTAAAGATAAATTTTTAATTTCAGCTTTTTTAACCACGTAACTCACCTCCAATTATTTTGTATTATCTAAAATACTTCCTTCATCTTCTAAGTTAAATTGAACGTTATCTTCAATCCAATTTCTACGTGGTTCAACTTTATTTCCCATTAACGTAGATACTTGTCGTTCAGCTGTGGCAGCATCATCAATTTGTACTCTGATTAATGTTCTATGTTCAGGATCCATTGTAGTTTCCCAAAGTTGATCTGCATTCATTTCCCCAAGACCTTTAAATCTCTGGAGAGTCATCCCATTTTTAAAATGACCTCTAACTTTTTCTAATTCTTCATTAGTCCAAGCATATTCGATTTTTGCATTCTTCCCTTTACCTTCTTGCAATTTATATAAAGGTGGTAAAGCAACATAAACATGCCCAGCTTCAATCATTGGGCGCATAAATTTATAGAAGAAAGTTAGTAATAAAATTTGAATATGAGCACCATCATCATCGGCATCAGTCATAATGATGATTTTATCGTAATTAGCATCTTTTAGGGAAAAGTCGCTGCCCATTCCGGCACCAACTGTATACATAATTGTACTAATCTCTTCGTTTTTCATGATATCTGCAATATTTGCTTTTTCAGTGTTAAGAACTTTTCCCCGTAATGGCAAAATTGCTTGATGCTTTCGATCTCGACCTTGTTTAGCAGATCCACCAGCTGAATCACCCTCGACTAAGAATAATTCATTTTTCTTAGCATCTTTTGATTGAGCTGGAGTTAGCTTACCGGAAAGTAGTTTTTCATGTTTCTTTTTCTTTTTACCATGACGACTTTCTTCGCGGGCTTTCTTAGCTGCTTCGCGGGCGTTTCTAGCACGTAATGCTTTTTGGACTAAGTTAGTTGCTAAATCTCCATTTTCCATTAAGAAATAAAGCAGTTGTTCTGAAATAACACTATCAACAATTGATCGAGCTTCAGGTGTTCCTAATTTTTCTTTAGTTTGGCCCTCAAATTGTAATTCCTCTTCCGGAATTCTTAAGGCAATAACTACGGTTAAACCTTCTCTAATATCAGATCCATCTAGATTTTTATCTTTTTCTTTCAGGATACCGACTTTTTTAGCATATTCGTTAAATGCTTTCGTTAAACCACTTTTAAATCCTGCTTCATGAGTTCCACCGTCACGAGTTCGAACGTTATTAACGAAGGAAAGCATTGTTTCTGTATAGCCATCATTATATTCTGCAGCTACTTCAACTTCGATACCGTTTTTAGTGCCATCAAAATACATTACGCTTCCAAGGGTACTTTTACCTTCATTTAAGTATTGAACAAATTCTTTAATTCCATCTTCATAAAGATAAACCTCAGCGCGTTCTTTGCCGATTCGCTCATCGGTTAAAGTAATCTTAACCCCTTTTAATAGGAAGGCCGATTCTCTAAGTCGAGTAGCTAAAGTATCAAAATTATAATTGGTAGTGGTGAACATTTCCGCATCTGGTTTAAAAGTGATCGTTGTTCCATTAGATTCTTTGGTTTTACCTAATTTTTTTAATGTTCCAACTGGATGTCCACCATTTTCAAAGTCTTCTTGATATTTAACGTGATCACGGATGATTTGAACAGTTAAATGGCTAGATAAGGCATTAACTACACTAGAGCCGACTCCGTGCAGTCCACCTGATGTTTTATAGCCACCTTGACCAAATTTACCACCAGCGTGTAA
Source organism: Fructilactobacillus vespulae (assembly GCF_047324295.1). Taxonomy (GTDB): domain Bacteria; phylum Bacillota; class Bacilli; order Lactobacillales; family Lactobacillaceae; genus Fructilactobacillus; species Fructilactobacillus vespulae. The sequence continues at coordinate 1,166,694 of NZ_CP137138.1, forward strand.
AACAGTTAAAATAACCTCTGGAGTGGGTTTACCAGAGGAATGCATTCCAACTGGCATCCCACGACCATGATCCACTACAGTAATGCTATCGTCAGTGTGAATTGTGACATTTATCTCTTTTCCGTAACCTGCAATTGCTTCATCAACTGCATTGTCTACGATTTCATAAACTAAGTGATGTAGACCTCTACCATCGGTTGATCCAATGTACATACCAGGTCGTTTTCGAACTGCTTCTAATCCATGTAAAACCTGGATTGAAGAGTCATCATATGTTTCTAAATTATTTGATTTCTTCATTTGCGAAAAACTCCTTTTGGGCTCATATTTTATAATAACTTATTTATAATGTATTGCAAATGCTATTCACTTAATAATTATCATCTGTAAATCTGTTTTAATAATCCATTTAATGCTAAAATAATTTTTGTTACTTATTTAAGTTCACTGGAGGAAAAATGATTAAAATAGTAATTCTTTTAATTATTGCGTATTTTTTAGGTTCTATTCCAAATGGAGTTTGGGTAGGGAAAAAGTTTTTTAATGTAGATATTAGAAAACATGGTTCCAAAAATATTGGTGCAACAAACACATATCGTGTTTTAGGTCCAGTTGCTGGAACGATTGTAATGGTATTAGACATTAGTAAAGGATTCGTTGCAACTTGGCTTCCAATCCAATTTGGAATTTCATCATGGTACCCATTAATATTTGGGGTTGCAGCAATCTTAGGTCATACCTACTCTATTTTTGACCATTTTAAGGGTGGAAAGGCAGTTGCAGCTAGTGCTGGAATGTTGCTAGCTTATAATCCCACCTTTTTCTTAATTGCCGCAGTTGCATTTGTTAGTTGTATTTTTATAACTAGTACCGTTAGTTTAGGTAGTATTGGCGGATTTTTAATCACTTTGTTATCTTCATATTTTTTCCATGATATTGCTTTGATGGTCTTAGCATTTTGTTTAACTTGCTTTACCATTTACCGTCATCGAAATAATATCAAGAAGATTATTCAAAGAAAAGAAAATATTGTTGATTTTGGTTTATATTACTGGTATTTAAAATACGTAAAAAAATAACATAAAAAAGACTTTCAGATCGGATATTGAAGTGAACCCCATAAATTGGAGTGAATTTCTAAGCTACTAATTGGCTGGTATGTTCCCGGTATTTTACCGGTGACATACCGGCCAATTTTGTTTTAATACGATGTTTATTGTAATAATCTACGTAATTTGTAATGGCAGATTCTAGCTCTTCGTAGTTTTGGTATTGATAATTGTGAACCGTGCCAACTTTAAGAATGTGAAAGATACTTTCAGCTACCGCATTATCTAGGCATGTGGCCTTGCGGCTCATGCTTTGGAAAACGCGAGCTTGTCGCAAAATATTCACGTACCTAAAGTTCTGATACTGAAACCCTTGATCCGAATGAATTGTCATACGGTATGGTAAGGATGAACATCTTGCCACTAATCGTTTAAGGGGTCGTGTGACAAAGTCTACCGTTGGTCTACGACCAATGTTCCATTCAAGAATTTCTCCATTATAAAGGTCCATATAAGCTGTAAAGTATGCACGTTCGTTGATCGTTTGATTACCCCAACGGACCTCCGTTACATCAGTAACGATTTTTTGAAATGGACGATTCGTTTTAAAACGACGATTTAAACGGTTATGGGTAACTGTACCTACAGTTCCTTTATAAGAGTTATACTTTTTCGTTCGTCGATTGAATGCCTGACAAAGTAGATTATTTTCACGCATAATACGAAGTACTGCCTTGTGATTAACGATGATTCCCTTATTTTTAAGCGCTAAAGTCACTGTTCGGTAACCGTAATCAGGATTTTCCAAACGAATACTTTTAATCTCATCAACTAACGTTGATGATCCTGATTGATATTTACGATGAAGTGCATCGTGGTAACTGCTGCTCGACATGTGTACTGCTTTTAAAGCTACAACTAATTTAACATTGAATTTACGCCTTAGCTCAGTTATTAGCTGGGCTTTTTCTTTGTTTGAGATTTTTTCTGTGCCAAGGCTTCGAGTTTTTCCAAGTATGCTACCCGAAATCGTAAAAGCTCGTTTTCCTCCTGAAGTTGTTTCAATGTCTTAGATTGTTTAGATTTATCTGTCATTTTTAAAGACCGTCCTTTATATGGCTTAAGACGTCCCTCAATCAGTTTTCGTTCCCAGTCCCAAACTATCATCGGTTGTTTCAATCTGAAATGGGTTGCAGTTGCTGGATATGAGGCATGATGTTCTTGTCGCCATTTGATAACTTTGATTTTAAAGGAATAGTCATAAAATGTCTTCCTCCGACAATTTTCTAATCCTTGATCGCCAAAAATTTTAAATAGATTGAGCCACTGATAAATCGTCGCAGTTCCTTTGATACCATACTTTTTCATAAGTAATAGGGACGAAGTTCCCTGTAGATATTCACTTAAAACTTGTTTCTTTATTTTAGCTGAAAACATAATAAAACCCCCTGAGTTTTGGATTTACTCCAACTCAGGGGGTTCACTTCATATTTCCGAATGAAAGTCTTTTTTTGGTTAGAAGAATCTAATATCAAAGTTAGCTGAAAATTCATCGCCGCAACGTAAGCGACTGATATCTTTTTTATCCTTAATGAATCCAGTGCTGTTTTCAGAATCAGCAATCCCCCACCAAGGTTCGATACAAACAAAGTCTGATTTTTTGGGGTAAGTAGACCATAGGCCAAAGTATTGGTTGTCATAAGCTGTAACTTCGGCTCCATGTTTTGATTTAGTAGAGTATAAATTAAAGGAAGTTTTATTATTAGTTCCTAAGTCAAAAATCTTGGCATCTCCCGAAAATAAATCATGAGAAATACTGATGTCATTACTTTCCTTATCAAAATTATTTTCATTGCTAGTCGTTAGTCCGTTTTCATCTAATTTAATTAAACCATATGATTTGGCAGGATTAGCAGAAACGTGGTAGTCAGTATAATTTTCTTTTTCCGGCTCTAGTGGAACTTTAAATCCTGGATGGGCCCCAATTGAGAAGTACATTGAATGTTCATCTTCATTTTTAACAACCATGTTAACTCTAATGGTATCGTCAACCAAAGTGTATGTGATAAACAACTTAAAATTAAATGGATAGATTTTTTTAATTTCTGGGTTAGATTTTAACAATAAAATTGCTTGTGAGTCATTGGCATTGATAACTTCAAAATCACTGTCTCTTGCAAACCCATGCTGATACATCTTATAGATGTTGCCGTTATAATTATATTCATCGTTTTGTAGTCTTCCTACAACCGGGAATAATATTGGAGCATGACGTTTCCAATGATCTGGATCAGCTTGCCAAATGTATTCTAAGCCATCTGGATTTTTAACAGAAATTAATTCAGCTCCGTTAACTTTTATACAAGCTTCTAGTTTTTTATTTTTTAAAGTTATTGTCATTTTTGTCCTCCACGGCAAATTTAATATACTATCTAGTATTACATTATTCAAATTATTTTAAAAGAACAAACCACTAAAATTTAACTTTTTTTAAAAAAATCATTCTTTCCTTTTAAAAAATTGTTGGTAATTCTTTAAAAGCTTTTCTTTAGTTACATGGGTATAAATTTGTGTTGTTGATAAATTTTCATGACCTAATAATTCTTGTACGGTTCTTAAATCAGCACCATTATTTAACATTTGAGTAGCAAATGTATGACGAAGCATGTGGGGATGAATACTTGAGTTAATCCCACTTCTTTTCATTATCTGATTAAGAATATATTCAATTCCTCGTTCTGTCAGTTGCTTTCCATGAAAATCGACAAAAAGATAATTGTGATCTTGTTGATATTTGTTCATGATGACTTTTCTCGATTTGTTGATATAAATAGACATTGCTTTTTTAGCATAGTTACCAAAGGGAATATATCTTTCTTTGTTTCCCTTACCTAAAACTAAAATCATATTATTTTCAAAATCGATTTTTTCCAAAGTTAAATTAGCGCATTCTTGAACACGAATTCCGGTTCCATAGAGTACTTCTAAAATAGCAACATTTCGATAAGCAAGAATTGGATTATTTCCCGTTTCTGCAGTTTTAATTAGTTTATCGATTTCTTTTTCAAAGAAAAATCTAGGTAAAGGACTATTTCCCTTTTTTAAATTAATATAAGTAAAGGGATTATTTTCAACTATCCGATTATTAATTAGAAAATTGTAGAATGACCTTAAGGAAGAGATTTTTCTGGCAATGGTGCTTTTACTATCATCTAACTGGTTTAGATTGGTTAAGTAAACCTCGATATCTAGATTATCTATCTCCGAAAATGATTTAAGACCACCATTTTCTTTTAAAAATGAACAAAACTGTTTTAAATCTTCTTGATAAGCTTGAGCTGTTTTCACTGAATATTGACGTTCATTTAAAATGTACCTAATAAACAAATTAATTAATTTTTCATTTTCCATAAATAATTAGCAATCCTTTGAAAAAAAGACTGTTCAGAGAACAGTCTTTTTATTTTATTACGTCTTCTTGGTAATCGCCCTCTGGACAAATAACTTGCCAACCACCACGAACTTTCTTGTTAACTAAGAAATGATTACATTTTGGACAATTTCTACCGATTGGTTTATCCCATGAAACGAAATCACATTCTGGGTAGTTAGAACAACCATAAAATAGACGATTCTTTTTGGTTTTTCTTTCAATGACTTGTCCCTTTTGACACACAGGACAAGTTACTCCAATTTCTTTAACAATGGTTTGTGTATTTCGACAGTCAGGAAATCTAGAACAAGCAAAAAACTTACCATATTTACCCATTTTAACGACCATTGGAGCTCCACAAATTTCACAATTAAATCCAGCTAATGGCTCCTTAATTTGAACATCTTTCATTTCCTTTTCAGCAAAATCAACTTCTTTAGCAAAAGGATCATAAAAACTATTAACTAAATTAATCCATTTTAATTTAGCTGCTTCGATGTCATCCAGTTTGCCTTCGATATCGGCTGTAAAATCAACGTTTACAATGTCTGGGAAATACTCTTCAATTAGCTTATCAACGATTTCTCCTAGTTCTGTAGGAACAAATCTTCTAGCGTCTAATTTAACATAATACCGTTTTTGAATGGTCATAAGCGTTGGTGCGTAAGTTGACGGACGACCAACTCCATTTTCTTCAAGGGTTTTAATTAAATTAGCTTCAGTATAGCGTGCTGGTGGTTGAGTAAAGTGTTGATCCGGTAAATTACTTTCTAAACTAACGGAATCACCAACTGCTAACTCGGGAAGAATATTGTCTTTTTCTTTTCCAGCAGAATAAACTTTCAAATATCCTTCGAATTTTAGTTTGGAACCATTTGCTCGGTATTCAACCCCATTTTGTTGAACAGTTACCGTTTCAGTATCAACGATTGCGGGAGTCATTTGACTGGCTAAAAATCTTGACCAAATTAAACTATATAATTTGAATTGGTCTTTAGTTAAATACTTTTCGATACTTTTGGGAGTATGTTTAACAGAAGTTGGTCGAACTGCTTCGTGGGCATCTTGCGCTCCTTCTGGTAATTTTCCCACTTTAGGATGGTTCATGGCATAATCAGCACCGTATTCTTGATGAATAAATTCAGCTGCTTCATGCTTAGCACCCGCAGAGATTCTAGTAGAATCAGTACGCATATAAGTTATTAAACCTTGGCTACCTTCTTTACCAATGTTAATTCCCTCGTAAAGTTGTTGAGCGGCCATCATTGTTCTACTAGTCTTAAATTTCAGCTTTCTATTGGCATCTTGTTGCATTGTACTAGTTGTGAATGGACGTGGCGGTTGTCTTTTCTTTTCGCGTTTCTTAACGTCTTTAATATCAAAATCTTTTTTAGTATTAATTTGTTTTAAGATATTTTGAACGTCATCATTATTTTTTAGATTAACTTTTTTACCGTTAACGCCATAAAAGGAAGCTTTAAATTTACTACGCCCCTTCTTAAAAATAGAATCGATTGTCCAATATTCTTCCGGTTCAAATGCTCGAATTTCTTTTTCTCTTTGAATGATAATCCAAAGTGCAACTGATTGAACTCGACCAGCACTAAGCCCTTTTTTCACTTTCTTCCATAGAATTGGTGAAATTGAGTAACCCACTAATCGATCAATTACCCGACGTGCTTGTTGGGCATCAACTAAGTTCATATCAATTGTTCGCGGATGTTTAAAAGCTTCTTTGACAGCATCTTTGGTAATTTCATTAAATGTAACTCGGTTGGCTTGCTTCACATCTAATTTCAAAGCATGCGAAACATGCCAAGCAATTGCCTCTCCCTCTCTATCCGGGTCAGAAGCTAAATAAATTTCCTTAGCTTTTTTGGCTTCTGCTTTTAACATTTTAATGGTATCACCTTTACCTCGAATAGATATATATTCAGGGGTGAAATTATCATCAATGTCAATTCCCATTCGACTTTTTGGTAAATCACGGATATGTCCCTTACTAGCAACAACGTGATAAGTTCTTCCTAGATATTTACCAATTGTTTTAGCTTTGGCGGGTGATTCAACGATTACTAATTTTTTCTTAGTAGTTCTTTTTTTAGTAGTACTTTTGGTACTTTTTTTTATTTTATTTTTTGTAGTCGTGCTAGTGGCCATTAATTTTTTCCTCATTAATTTGAATATGATAATTAACCTTGAATTTCTAAACCATCATATTGCAGTTTAATTGAGGTGTCAAATAACAATCCTTCCTAGAAGATCTTTGTCATCTAAACAAGCTTGTGCACCTGCGGCAATTAATGCGTTTGTTCCAGCTGAATAGCCACTGATAATACTACCAGGAATTGCTAAAACATCACGATCATTTTGCAAAGCTAAACTAGCTGTAATCAAACTCCCAGATTTCATACGAGCTTCAACTACCAACAATTTGTGACTTAATCCTGCAATAATTCGATTTCTTTCAACGAAATGATGTTTTTGGGGTCCATCATTAAGACCGTATTCGCTAATGATTAAATTATCGTTTTCTAATTCACGTTGTAACCATTTATTACTGGATGGATAATTTTTGTTAAGCCCAGTTCCCAAAACTGCAATGGTTTTACCGTTATTAGCTAGCGCAATTTGATGACCTAAAGTATCAACTCCAGCTGCTAGACCAGAAACAATCACATAACGGTTAGTAATTGTTTTAGTAACAATTTTTTTCATGGCAGTAATGGAATATTGTGAGCACTTTCTAGAACCCACAATTCCAAGCATTGCTGGGCTAAAAAAGAGATCTATATTACCACGAAAAAATAAAACAATGGGTGGTAAATACATCTCTTTTAATTGAGTTGGATAATGATCATCTAAGATACAAATCCAATTCTCAGTTTTGTTAATCTTTACTTCTTCATCTAACTTGGATGATTTAAAGTTATCAATAAACCTTTGGTATTTAAGATGATTAGCTTTCAAACATTCAACAATACAGTTTTGAATCTCTTCCAAAGAAAGATTGTCAGAATTGGGGTGATTGGAAATCCAGTCATAAATGATATTCTCACCTTTCAATCCAATCCCGGGACATAATTTAATTCTTAATAATACGTTTCTTTTATCCATTATTTTTCTCCTATCTTTATAGAAGATACGAATAAAAGTTATTTTTCAATTAAATTTTTTACTGGAGCAAATGTTTTCCGATGAATGGGAGTGACTCCAAATTTTTTTAAAGCTAGCAAGTGTTTAGCAGTACCATAACCATCGTTATTAATGAAGTCATACTCAGGATATTCATTATTATAATCAATCATTAGATTATCTCTAGTTACTTTAGCTAAAATACTTGCAGCGGCAATTGAATTTGATTTTGCATCACCTTTAATTAATTTTGTCTGAGGAATCTCAGTGTTAATCTCCATTGCATCAATTAATAAATGTTGTGGTTGAACTTTCAATCCGGAAACAGCGTCTTTCATTGAGATTTTGGTTGCTTCATAGATATTAACTTCATCGATTACTTCATTACTAATTACTGAAAAATTATAAGCAATGGCTTGTTGCTTAATTTTAGCAAATAATTCACGTCTTTTTTTATCAGTAAGTTGTTTTGAATCATTTACATCAACTAAATTAAATGTTTTGGGTAAGATAACTGCTGCCGCAACAACTGGTCCTGCCAATGGTCCACGACCAACTTCATCAATACCAGCGACATATTTTAATCCTTGATTCCACAATTCTGTTTCAAAGTTAAATCGATTGCGGAATTTTTCTTTTTCGATTTCTAACTTGCTAATTCTTTTTTTAGTATTAGTAATAATATTTTGAACCCCTTTACGAGGGTCATTTTCAAATTCTAAGAATAAAGGATCGTTATAGTCACTAACATTTTGAAATGAATCTTTAACTTCTTTAATCTTCATTTTCAGCTTCACTTACATCAATATCTAAAGTAAAACGACCTAACTTACCTTTTCTAACGTCGTTAATAATTCGATCTGCCGCTCTATCGTAATCATCACGCATACCAATTTTTTCTGTAATTTTTAACAGTAATTCCGGGTCATTTAGTTCTAAATCAGCTTCATTAAGATGATATCTATTTAATATTGCATTTGGATTAGTTTGTTTAAAGAAAGAAAGTGCAAATAGAGCCACATCATCACTGTGGTATGAACTTTCACGCACAGCTCCAGTTAATGATAATTTTTCTCCAACTTTTTGTGATTGAAACTTAGGCCATAAAATACCGGGTGTATCCAATAGTTCTAATTTTCCATTAGAAGTCAACCATTGTTGTCCCTTGGTAACACCAGGACGGTTTCCCACGGGAGCAGATCGTTTGCTAACTAATTGATTTAAAAGTGTTGATTTTCCAACATTAGGAACCCCAACACAAATTGCCTTGATTGATTTTCTTTCAAAGCCTTTATCTGCTTTTGCATCAAGCAGGTCTTTTAAGATTGAATTTGCAATAGTTTCGATTTTCTTTCTGACCCCACTAACTTTAGAGTCAATCGAAATTGCCATAATTCCTTGATCTTTAAAATATTTAATCCATTGCATCGTTTTTTGTGGATCTGCTAAATCAGCTTTGGTTAAAATAATTAGTCGTGGCTTATCTTTGCTGATTCTTTTAATTTCGGGATTGATTGAAGTGTACGGAATTCTAGCATCAACTAATTCAAAAACGATGTCAACGAGCTTAATGTTTTCTTCGAATTGTCGAATTGCTTTCGCCATATGTCCGGGAAACCACTGTATATTACTTTTCATTAAATAACTCCTTAATCCAGATATTCTAAATATTTATTCCAGGCTTCATCAAAAATTGTCATACTAGGTAGATAACTGGCATTTTCCTCCAAGTATTTAGAAACCAAATCAAAGTCATTTGTGTGTTTTGGGAATAGATTGTCAAAAAAAGCATTATTAGCAAACTCTGCAATCTCCGAATGACTATCTGGATTTCTTTCCGTCATTAAATATTCATAAAAACTTTTTCTCATAACATACCTCTTCTATTTGCGTTGGTATATTTCAAATCGGTGTGGATATTCTTGGTTTTCTTCACCATTCCAACTTTTTAACAACTTAAAATCATCGTAATTAATATCAAACATTTTGACATCACCATCGATGTTTTTATCTATCTTTGTTATATACAAAAAGTCTACATGTTGGTATAATTCTTTAAAAATTTTCTGTCCGCCAACTACAAAAATAGTTTCATTTTTGAATTCATTTGCATAATGCAAAAATTGATCAACATTATTAAAAACGGTTGTATTTTCTGGAAAATCATTTGAATCTTGGTGAGTTAAAATTAAATTTTTTCTCTTTGGTAATGGTCTTTTGAAACTTGCAAAGGTTTTTGACCCAGCTAGTATCTGATGATTAATTGTGGTTTCTTTAAAAAACTTCATGTCATCGGGAATGTTCCAAGGAAGGCCGCCATTTTTACCAATTGTTTTATTTTTTGCTTCTGCCCAAATGAAAGCTAACATTTACTATTCTCCTTAAACTGCAACTGAACCTTTGATTGCACTATGGTGTTTATAATTTTTTATTTTAATGTCATCCATATCGTAATCAAAAATACTTTCTTTATCTGGATTTAACCATAGTTGAGGAGCTTCGTAAACTTCTCTAGATAGCTGTTCTTTAACTTGATCAACCAAATTTAGGTAAATATGTGCATCTCCGAGGGTATGAATAAACTCACCCGGTTTTAAATTACATTCTTTAGCAATTAAATTAGTTAGTAACGCATAACTTGCAATGTTAAATGGAACTCCTAGAAAAATATCAGCACTTCTTTGGTATAACTGACAGCTTAATTTACCATCGTTTACATAGAATTGAAACATTGTATGACAAGGTGGTAGTGCTACGTCATCAACATCTTCAGGATTCCAGGCAGAAACAATCATTCTACGAGAATCTGGATTGGTTTTGATGGTGTTAATTACCTTTTGGATTTGATCAATAGTACCACCAGTAGTCGTTTTCCATTTTCTCCATTGGCTTCCATAAACCAAACCTAAATCACCAAATTTTTTAGCAAAATTTTCGTCATCCAGAATCATTTGACAGAATAGCTTTTTTTGTTCTAGGTATTTTTCTTTAAATTCTGGATCATTTTGTGATCTTAAACCAAAATCAGTCATATCTGGTCCAGTATATTCATCTGATGTGACCCAGTTTTTAAAAGCCCATTCATCCCAAATGTGGTTATTATTTTGCAAAAGGTAACGAATATTAGTATCTCCACGTAAAAACCATAATAATTCGCTCTTTATTAAGCGAAATGGGACGTTTTTGGTAGTTAATAGAGGAAAGCCTTCTTCTAAATTAAAACGCATTTGTTGGCCGAAATAACTGATTGTACCGGTACCAGTTCGGTCATCTTTTTTGTGCCCATTTTCTAATACAAATTTAGCTAGGTCCAAGTAGGATTGTTCTAACATAATAAATTCCTTTCGTTAATCATCGATATATTGGCTTAAATATTCCCAACGCTGAATTAAATTATCGGATTCTTGATTTACTTTCTCTAGTTCAGATTGTAGTTCTGCTAACTTACCATAGTCATCACCATTATCTTGCATAGCTTGAGTAATTCGATTGATTTCTTGTTCAGTATGATCAATCTTATCTTCGATTCCATCGTATTCAATTTTTTCAGCATAAGTTAATTTAGTTTTGGTATGAATATCTTTGGTTTCTTTTTGCGGTTGTTCTTTAACAACCGAATTAATTTTGGTTTCTTGTACCTGATTACTTTCTTCTTTTTGTTTTTTTAAATAATCAGTAAAGATTCCCGTATACTTTTCAACTTCAGTGTTACCTTTGAAAATTAATAAATGATCTGCCACTTTGTCTAGAAAGTAGCGATCATGAGAAACCGTGATAGTAGTTCCACTGAAATGCTTAATATAGTCTTCTAAAACCGTTAGAGTGGCGATATCCAAGTTATTAGTTGGTTCATCCAAGAGTAATACATTTGGTTGCTCCATCAATAATTTCAATAGATAAAGGCGTCGTTTTTCTCCTCCAGATAATTTTCTAATTAAAGTACCATGCATGAATTTAGGAAATAGAAATTGTTCTAAAAGTGTAGTTACACTTATTTTATTTCCTTGACTATCGGTTACATTTTGACCAATGTCTGATAAATAACTTATGACTCTTTTATCGTCTGGAATCTTTTCCATTTGTTGAGTGTAGTAAGCAACTTTTACGGTTTCTCCAATTTCAATTGACCCGCCTTGAATAGGTAATTTTCCAGCAATTGCATTTAAGAAAGAAGATTTACCAGCACCATTTTCACCACTAATTCCAATTCTTTGGTTGTTTTGAATTAACAAACTGAAATTTTTTAAAATTTGATGACTACCAACTTCTAAATCAAGATTATTGATTTCAATAACTTTTTTCCCTAATCTTTGTTGGCCCATCGTAATATCGAGGCTATCTTCAACTGGAGTACCATCTTTAACTTGATCTTCCAACTGATTAAATCTTTCAATTCTTGCATTTTGTTTGGTAGAACGAGCTTTAGCTCCAGCTTTCATCCACTTTAATTCTTGCTTATATAATTGTTGTGCTTTGTGACTTGCAGCCTGTTCTTCATCAAGATATTCTGCTTTTTTGGCAACATAGTCTTGATAATTTCCTGGATATTGGAAAAGTTTTCCGAATGAAAGTTCCCAAATATGGTTAGAAACCTGATCCAAAAAGTAACGATCATGAGTAACTACAATTAATGATCCTTTATACTTAGCTAAATACTGTTCTAACCATTCAATTGAATCAAAATCAAGATGGTTAGTTGGTTCATCTAAAATTAGTAGATTAGGATTTTGAATAAGAACTTGTGCTAAACCAACTCGTTTTTGTTGACCACCAGACATGTTTTTAATCTTTTGATTCATATCAGTGATTTGTAATTGCGTTAGAATGGTTTTAACTTTACTTTCGGCATTCCAAGCGTCTTTTTCATTCATTAATGCTTCAGCATCTAGATATTTTTTCTCTAAATCTTTGTTATCAGATTCTTTTGAATATCTATCAAGTGCATCTTCATAGTTTCTAATAATTTTAAATACAGTTTGATCACCAGAAAAAACTGCTTCCATTACAGTTAAATCTTCTGGTAAATCGGGATGCTGCTTTAAATATCCAATTCGATATGACTTAGAAGTGATAATATTTCCAGAAACATCATGATCAATTCCAGAAATTGTATTTAATAATGAAGATTTTCCACTACCATTAGTTCCAATTAATCCAATTCGATCATGTTCATTAATAATAAAGTCTAAATCTTTAAATAGTGTTTTTTCACCATATGTTTTAGTTAATTTTTCAGCTCGTAAAGTTTCTACCATAACTACCTCAGTTACTTTCTAATATTTCATTTGCTCGGTTAAGTAATTGGGATTGATTATTTAATAATTTCCCGTCAACAACCTCAAATTCAAGTTGTTTTAATACTTTACCTAGCTTAGGACCTGGTTTAATACCATTTTTAATTAAAAATCCGCCGTTAATTTCTAATTCATGCTTTTCTTTAATTGGTAAGGAATTAAAATCATTTAATAGTTTTTCTTCTTTAATTTGACCACCATAAATAGTTGCACTTTGATTTGCATTTAATATATTTACTTTACCAATTTGATAAAGATTAAATGCATCAAGTTGGTTTTGAAGAATTAAATTACATCCCTTGGTGGCAGCAACAACGTCATTAATTAATTTGTTTGAACATTTGAAAATACGCATCATTTTCTTAGTCATTTGTTCATCTAGCTTAAACTGAATTGAAAACAATGTCCATACTTGAACTTCGTTGTGAATTTTATGCATTAAGTCTTTATTCAATAAAAGTTTTAAGTCGTCTAGAAAATCATTGAAAAAAGGAATGTTTTCAAACAAGTTGGTATCAAGCATTTGTTGTAAACCTCTCTCAGGTTTAATTCCTAACATCATTTTAATAAATTCAACGTTGATTCTTTCGATTGCTATTTTTTGAATTAACTGGCAATTATCTTTGATTGCTTGAAATGTTTTTGCTTCAATCTGAAAGTCTAGTTGACTTGCAAATCTAACGGCTCGCATCATTCTGAGGGCGTCTTCGTTAAAGCGTAAATTAGCATCACCAACGGCTTTAATTTTACGTTCCTTTAAGTCGGTTCTTCCATCAAACAAGTCGATAATTTCACCGTTTTCACGCATTGCAAAAGCATTAATTGTAAAATCTCTTCTTTTTAAATCTTCTTTTAAAGATCTGATAAAAGTAACTTTGTCTGGTCGACGATAATCTTGATAACCGCTTTCTGTTCTGAATGTGGTTATCTCAAATGGCTTGTTATCAAATAAAACGGTCACTGTGCCGTGATCAATCCCAGTATCAATAGTTCTTTTGAAAATGGTTTTTATCTCTGAGGGGTAAGCAGAGGTTGCCATGTCAACATCGTGAATGGGCAATTTTAATAAAGTATCGCGGACACTTCCACCAACAAAATAAGCTTCATATCCGTTTTCTTCAATTTTTCGAAGGACACTTCTTCCATCAATAAATTCTATGGGCAATTTTTTAACCTGCAAATTACAATCCTTCTTTCGGTATACATTTTCTTTTAATTATACATTAAAAACCCAAGTATGATATTCCTCAAACTTGGGTTGTATTTGTACATTTAAGATTTAATCCTCTAAATCTTGCAACATATAAACCATTTCAGCATCTTCAGGAACTAATGTAATATATTCCTTTAGGAGTTTAATTACATCGTTAAGCTGTCCTTGTTCTCGTAAAAAGAAGATATACTCCTTAAGGAAAACTGGATCATTGTTTAAATCAGAATAAGCTTTTTGATAATTAATTTGTGCGTTTTTGACATCATCGAGATTATTATATGCAATTGCTAGATCCCAATATACTTGTGGAACTAAGCTATTATCCTTTAAATATGGAGTCAAGAAGTCTATATCAGCTTCATATTCCTCATTTTTAATATAGATATCTGATAATTTAACCACGATTTCAAGGTTATCTGGATTAACTTCATTTCCTTTGATTAGATACTGTTGAGCTAGATCTAGTTTATTTAGATGTATAGCAGCATCAGCGGCCTTTAAATATAGTGAGACGTTAAACTCATCTTGACTGAGTCCTTCTTGATAAACTTTAAGGGCAGATTCATTATCGTTGTTTTTAACGTAGGCTTCTCCTAAATAAACATATAGAGAAGCATATTGTGGATCAGTATCTCTTAAGTTTTCAAAAGTTTTAATTGATTCATCTAAACGATTCAATTGTAAATAAGTGAAGGCCGTTTCAAATAAAACTGACGGTGTCATATCAATTTGTTTAATTTGTTCTAAATAACCAATTGCGTGCTCAAAATTACCAACATGAGCATATGAAACCCCTAATCTTTCCACCAAATTAACGTTTGAAATTGAGATTTCACCAGTTTTAATTAAGTCGAGATAAAGAGAAATTGCGTTTTCATATTTACCCTCAGAGTAATAAAGTTCAGCTAAGGCAAATTTAATAATTGGTTCATTAGGAGCTAATTCAATTGCTTCAGTTAGTTTATTTTCACTCACAATAAATAAATCTTGAGTTTGATAAAGATCTGCTTCAACTAATAGTGAGTTAATGTAAAACTCTGAATCTGGTTTGATCTCATTAAGATAAATTAAAGCTTCATCATTTTCATCGTTTGAAATGAGTATGTCAGCAATATAAGTTCTCAATTCATCTTCGTTAGGATATTTTTTTAATAGTTGTTTATATATTTTTAATGCATCATCTGAAAATCCTAATGAATATACTTCCTCGGCTAATGAGAATAATAAATCATCACTATCTTCAAGCAATGCCTTTTTAAAATATTCTTGGTAGCTTTCAAGATTGTTATCTTGAATTGCGTTTAATGCTTTTTCTGAATTATTCATTATATTATATCTCCTCCAACAAAAAAACCAGCTCGCTCATGCGAACCGGTTCTGGCTACTAAATAAAGATTATTTAACAGCGTCCTTTAAAGCTTTACCAGGTTTAAAGGCAGGTACCTTACTTGCAGGAATTTCAATTTCTTTACCGGTTTGAGGGTTACGTCCCTTACGTGCGGCACGTTCGCGCACTTCAAAACTACCGAAACCGATTAATTGAACACGTTCACCTTTAGCAAGTTGTTCTTGGATTACATCAAATACAGCATCTAAAGCTGCAGTTGCATCCTTTTTAGTAAGACCAGTTGATTTTGCAACATCATCTACTAATTCTGCTTTGTTGGCCATGAGTGTTTCACCTCCTGAATAATACGATTGTTTATAGCTCCCTATTATTCAATAGTAGAGTTATCTAAATAGTGATAACACTATTACGTATTTAAAGATATCACACCAAAAACACTAATGCAACGCCATTTACGTGAAATCCATTATTAAATATTTATTGATTTACTTTCTGCTTCTTGGAATTAAATGAATTGGTGTCCCAGTAAAATCAAAATTCTTTCTAATTTGATTTTCTAAATATCTTCTATATGAAAAATGTAGAAGTTCTGGGTCATTTACAAAGACCACAATTGCTGGTGGTTGAACAGCGACTTGAGTTGCATAGTAGATTCTAAGCTTTCTTGTCTTAATTGTAGGTGTTGGAGTCATTGCAACTGCATCCAATATAACCTCATTTAAGCTAGATGATGAAATTCTCTTCTTATGATTTTCATCTACTCTTTTAATGAGGGTTGGTAATTGATTTACCCGTTGTTTAGTTTTAGCAGAAACAAAAATAATTGGTGCATAAGCTAAATATTGAAATTCAGCTCTAATTGCCGCTTCAAACTGTTGTTGTGAATGATTATCTTTTTTCAAAGCATCCCATTTGTTTACAACAATAATTACACCACGACCAGCTTCGTGTGCATATCCAGCAACCCGTTTATCTTGCTCTCTAATACCTTCTTCGGCGTTAAGGACGACCAATACGACATCACTTTCATCAATGGCCTTCATGGCTCTCATAACACTATATTTTTCCGTTTTTTCATATACTTTACCACGTTTTCTAATACCCGCAGTATCAACAATTGTATATTCTTGATTATCAAAATTAAACTTAGAATCAATGGCGTCTCTAGTTGTTCCCGCAACGTCAGAAACAATTACACGATCATCACCTAAAAAAGAATTAACTAATGATGATTTACCAACGTTCGGACGACCAATTAGACTAAATTTAATACTACCGTCATCCAATTCTTCTGGTTTTTCCGCAAAGTTTTTGATTACTTCATCAAGTAAATCACCTAATCCTAATCCGTGAGCACCAGAAATTGGATATGGATCGCCAAAACCTAATGAATAGAAGTCGTAAATGTCAGCACGACTTTCAAAATTATCAATTTTATTGACTGCAAGAACAACTGGAGTATTTGATTTATACAATAATTGTGCAACTCTTTCATCAGCATCAGTTATTCCTTGTTTTCCATTTACCATAAAAATGATTACATCGGCTTCATCGATTGCAACTTCCGCTTGCGCCGTAATTTGTTTAATAAATGGTTGATCTGATACCTCAATTCCACCAGTATCAATTAAATTGAAATTGTATCCTAGCCATTCACCGTGAGCGTAAATTCTATCTCTAGTTACACCAGGAGTATCTTCAACAA
Organism: Fructilactobacillus vespulae; assembly: GCF_047324295.1. GTDB lineage: Bacteria > Bacillota > Bacilli > Lactobacillales > Lactobacillaceae > Fructilactobacillus > Fructilactobacillus vespulae. The sequence continues at coordinate 1,183,871 of NZ_CP137138.1, forward strand.
TTGATATTCTTTCACCAGCAATTCGATTAAAAATCGTTGACTTACCAACGTTTGGTCTTCCTACAATTGCTACAGTGGGTTGTGCCATATTTTCACCTCAATTTCAAAATAAAAAACCCTTCAAATAAATGAAGGATTTTTTATTAAAAACTATTCTTCTGAATTGTCATCAATTTTTTTACCTAAAATATCACCTAAAGTAAAACCATTTTCTTCTTCAGGAGCATTTACTGTTGAATTGTCATCAACATTGTTTTTAGGAGCCTTCTTATTTTCCTCTTTTGGAGCTTCTTCTAAGGCTTTGATTGATAATGCTAAACGATGTTCATCTGGATCAACTGAAAGTACTTTAACTTGAATACTTTGACCAGATTTAAGAATATCACTTGGCTTATCAATGTGCTTATGAGAAATTTGTGAAATGTGAACTAATCCTTCAACACCAGGGAATACTTCAACAAATGCACCAAAATCAACAAGACGTTTTACAGTACCATCTAATACAGTACCAACAGCTGCTTTTTCTTCAATATCATCCCAAGGACCAGGTTGTAATTGTTTGATTGATAGTGAAATACGGTCACGATCGCTTTCAATTGAAAGAACTTTAACCTTAACTTCTTCACCAACCTTAAGAATATCACCAGGTTTGCTTACGTGGTCGTATGAAATTTCTGAAACATGAACAAGTCCATCAATTCCACCAAGATCAATGAATGCACCGAAGTTAGTTAAACGAGCAACTTTTCCTTCAACAACATCACCAACGTTAAGGTTACCCATAATTTCTTCTCTAGCAGCCTTACGATCTTTTTCAGCAATAGCACGGTGTGAAAGAATTAGACGATTATCTTCAGGTAGCACTTCGATAATCTTAACTTCTAATTCAGCACCTTTGTATTGATTTAAATCATTTACAAAGTGATCAGTAATCATTGAAGCTGGGATAAATCCACGAACACCATCAGCGTTAACTACTAAACCACCCTTAACTGGACGGATAACTTTAACGTTAATTGTTTCGTCTTTATCAGCTTTAGCCTTAATTTCATCCCAAATCTTAAGTGCTTCTAGACGACGGATTGAAAGTAAGTAACTTCCACCTTCTTTATCATCACCAATTTTTGAAACAACAACAACTTTAACTTCGTCACCAACACTGTACTTAGCAGTTGCATTGTCTTCAGGTACGGCAGAAATTTCTTTACGAGGGATTACTCCTTCAACACCGGCACCTTCGATACCTACCATTAATTGTTTATCATTATCAACGGCTAAAATTTCACCATTAACAACATCACCAACACTGACTTCTTTAATATTATCAAGTGCATCTAATAATTGTTTGTTTTCATTTTCACTCATCAAACATTTCCTCCTTGAAACTACTCTAATGATATTCTACCTTATATAAAGATAAAATACCAGTAAATTATAAGTAGATTCTGTTATTTTTATTTTTACCGCTCTTTTTCTGAAACGATTTGTTTAATTTTATCTACGACACCGTCAATTGAAAGACCGGTTGTATCAATTTCGATTGCATCATCAGCCTTTTTTAGAGGTGATACTTTTCGATGTGAATCTTTGTAATCTCGAACTTCAATTTCATCTTTTAATTTTTCAAGAGAAACATTCATCCCTTTTTTAATATTTTCTTTGTAGCGTCGTTCTGCTCTTTCTTCCACACTAGCGATTAAGAATATTTTAACCTCAGCTTGTGGTAAAACGGTGGTACCGATATCTCTTCCGTCCATCACAATTCCACCATTAGTGGCTAGTTCTTGTTGTCTTTTTACTAACTCTTCGCGAACAACCGGTAAAGCAGCAATGGTTGAGACATTGTTTGTAACATTTTCTGATCTGATTTCTTCGGTTACTTCTTCGTTATCCAAATAAACCTTTTGTACTGGATCTCCAGGCTTGAAAGAAATTTTAGTATTTTTTAATAAAATTTGAATTTCTTTCTCATTATTTAAATCTATTTGATTTTTTAGTGCTTTTAAAGTAATTGTGCGATACATTGCTCCAGTATCTACATAGATATAGTTAAAATCCTTCGCAACAATTTTAGCTACAGTACTTTTACCGGCTGATGCTGGTCCATCAATTGCAATTTGTAGTTCTCGTTTACACATTATCTATTCATTCCTTATTTTTTATTTAACTCGTAATCTTTGACCGGGGTTAATTACGGAATTGGCATTCAAACCATTCAAGTTTTGTAATTGTTGAATTGTAATTCCAGCATTACTTGCAATTTTATAAAAACCTTCATTGCTATTAACCGTTACATATTGGGGAGTAGTGGTTTGTGTAGCGTTAGTTTGACTATTTGCATTAGATTGTGTATTTGCTGTTTGGGTGGTTGTTCCAGTTGATGTACTTACATTACTGGTTGCAGGTGTAGATACTGTTTGATTATTATCAGTTTGGGAATTATTAGTCTGGGTTTGACCATTGTTATCTGCTTGACTATCTTTGTTGCCTTCTTTGGTTTTATCATCAGCAGTATTATCTTTCTTCTGTTCCTGTTTGTTATTGTTCTTTTTTTCGTTTGTACTATTTTTAGACTTAGTAGTAGTAGTTTTGGTTGTATCTTTAATCGAATTTTGATTAGAAATTCCAAATGCTAACGAAAAAATTGCAATTAACGCAACAATTGATATTAAAATAGCTAGTATTAACTTAAAGTTACCCTTCTGTTTTCTTATTTGCATTCTTGAAAGAGTAGGATTAGCATCATCATTTTCAGAAACATTTACTTTTTGATCGCTGTCAAAAGATTTCTCCCAAGGTTTTTTATTATTATCGTCCATTATAAAATTCCTCCAATTTGATTTTAATCTTATTATATCATTTTAAACTAGTTAAATAATCCAGACATTATATCTTGCCATGATTTTAAAGACTTTATTTTAAAATCTTCATTACCTTTAAAATTAGATAGATTAATTGGCTCATCATTTTGGTTACAACAATTTTCATCATGATTATTATATTGCTCATCAAAATTTTTTAGTAGTGCTTTTCTGCGGCAATCATTACAAAAAATATATTTTAATAATTTATCTAACTCGTTTTGTTTCTGTTTTAGCTCTTGTTCAAAAATAGTCACAATATCATTACTTGAATAATGATTTTGGTGATAATAATCTAAAAGTTCTTTGATATTATCGGGTATTAATGCCCTTTGATTAGTTTGATAATTAAAAAGATCCTCTGTATTAGGGATTGATTGTTCTATCAAATTTTTGGCAATATATTCATCGCCAGGTGAGTACATTAAAATTGCAATTGCTTTAGATCCATCTCTTCCCGCTCTTCCAATTTCTTGCACATAAGATTCAATGTCTTGTGGCATATGATAGTGAATGACAAATTTGATGTTGTTTTTATCAATTCCCATTCCAAAAGCATTAGTGGCACAAACAATTTGAAGATTGTCATCCATAAATTGATGCTGGATTTTAAAACGATCTTCTTTGCTAAGGTCAGAGTGATATGCTGCTGCTCTTAAATCCGTAGAAGTATTAATCATATCAGCAATTAAGTTTGCAACTCTTTTACTTGAAAAATAGATTATTCCAGGTCCAACCATTTGTGTAATTGCTGAAATTAAATATTCCTGTTTGTCTAAATCATTAGCAGTTTTTTGAAGTCCTAAAAAAATATTGGAACGATTAACTGATTTAACGATTTTATTAACGGATTTTAAATTAAGCTTATTAATAATATCGTCTTGAACCTTAATTGATGCAGTGGCAGTTAACATTAGAACCTTCGGATTTTGTAATCTTTGTATGATTATTTTTAACGAAAGATATTCGGGGCGAAAATCGATTCCCCATTTTGAAATACAATGGGCCTCATCAATAACAAATAAGCCAACGTCAATATTAACCAATTTAGAAATAACTTCTGGTTGTAAAATCATTTCGGGTGAGATGAAAATATATCTAAAATGATTGAGATTATTTAATATTTTTTGTTTATGTTGGCGATCATAATTTGAATTTAAAGCTACTACTCTTTTTTCGCCTTGATAGTGAATTCTGTCTACTTGGTCTTCCATTAATGATAACAGGGGCGAAATAATGATGACTGGTTTTTGGGTCTGATATCCGTATAGTTGATAAATCAAACTTTTTCCAGCACCAGTTGGTAAGATTGCCATTGTATTTTGATTTTCGTGCAAGGATTTAATTGCTTCTGCTTGACCCAGTTTAAAACTATTAAATCCAAATTTACTTTTTAGCAGATCTTGAGCATTTACCATCATTTATCCATTCCATCTTTTGATTTGGTTTGATAGATTTCTATAAGTCTAAATTTATAAAAAGGAACTTTGTTTTTGAGTGAACTTTCCAATTGATCATAATCCCAATTATCAATATTTGCATCCATTGATTCAGTAACTTTATTAATTAGTTGGTAATCAAAGAAATATTGATATGGAAATTTTGTAACTGGTAAAAATATTGCAATCTCTAACAAATGTTCGTAAATTGTTGATAATTTTAAATTTCTTTTTTGACTAACTAACACAGGATCTTTAACTTTTAAAAAATAATTAAATGTTTTAGCGCTACTTTCACTAACTAAGTGATTCTTTAATCCAAAAGTGAGGAAATTTAAATCGGATTCTTGAGAAAATGATTCAGCTAACAATCCAAAACCATAGCACTCATAAATTTTGGTAACTATTTCGTTCAAATTTAATTCTGCAGAAATTTGTTCAATTGTGTAGCCATTGTTGTCAAATCCGACAAATTCATTGGCTACAATATCTGCAATTTTTGCATTATTAATCTTTTTTAGAAACAAAGATAGTTGCGATTTAAACTTTAAAAGAGAATCATTGGACAGATTTCTTAAAATATTTTTCACAAAAAACTTTTCACTTTCAGAAACATTAATCGGATAATACTTTCTTTCGTTATGATCTTTTTCAGAAATAACTTGAATCAATAAAAGTAAACGTTCTTTGAATTTATTTAGATTAAACTTCTGCAGATTTAATTGCCAAGGATATTCTTTAATTTGCTTAAGCAGTATGTTTTTTTCTGCAGCCCCTTTACTGGTTAAAAAATAAGAATTTCCGTCTGTCGTTTTAACAATTAATCCTAAATTAATCAATTCTTTAAAGCTTAAATTAGTAACTCTAAAATATTTTCCAGCACCTAAAAAGCCTAACAAATCATATCTGAGAGACCAATATAGAGTTGCTACAGTGCGTTTTCCCTTTAGTAAATTTATCAGTAATTTAACTCTTCTGGGTTGCTGCTTATCTAGCAGTAGAAGAAGCAACTGGCTTTGAACATTATATTTAGGTTTATTAATTATTTTTTCCATTTTCTTGGTTTTGTAGTTCAAACAAATCTCTAATTTCTCGTTTTCTTAACGGACGCCATTTCCCTACTTCTAATCCATCGACATTTAAGTTTGCAAAACTAATCCGTTTAAGTTTATGAACCGGATGATTAATTGCTTGAAGCATTTTCTTAACTTCATGGTTTTTACCTTCATGAATTGTCAATTCAATCAAACCATCTTGTTCATTTTCACCAACCTTCTTTAATAACTTAACGTCTGCTGGTGCACTTTTAACGTTCTTTTCTAAACGAATTCCTTTTCTTAATTTATCTAACTCAGATTCACTGGGAATTCCTTCTACTTTTGCAACATAAGTTTTATCAATTTCAAATTTGGGATGAGTTAACAAATAATCTAATTTTCCGTCATTAGTTAAAAGAAGTGCACCACTTGTATCATAATCCAATCTTCCAACTGGATAGATTCGCTCATTAACTTTATGTTTGAAAAAATCTAAAACTGTTTTTCTTTTTTTTTCATCTTCAACAGAAGTAATGACTCCTTTAGGTTTGTTTAAAATAAAATAAACTGGTTCTTCTTGATTAATTAAAGTATGATCAACTTCGATTCTATCTGTTTCATCAACTTTAGTTCCTAAATTTGTAACTACACTACCATTAACTCGAACGTGTCCTGCTTCTATTAATTTTTCACAAGCTCTTCTGGATGCAACTCCAGCATGGGCCATTACCTTTTGTAATCTTTCACTCATTTTTTAATCCCCTAATAAATCAAGTTGACGATGAAACATTTCCTCTTGATTGTTTAAATTATTTTCGTCCATTTCCGGTAAATCTTTAATGCTTTTCAATCCAAACGCGCGTAAAAATTGATCTGTTGTTACATAGAGATTTGGAGTCCCAACTTCGTCTAGTTTCCCGTTAACTTTTACTAAGTCTAAACTAAGTAGTTTATTAATCGAAACAGAGCTATTAATTCCTCGAATTTCATCTACTTTGATTCTTGTAGTTGGCTGCTTATAAGCAATGATTGTTAATGTTTCTAATGCTGCTTGACTAAGCATGCTTTTGTCGCTCTTCAAATAACTTCCTACTAAATTATCATAATTTTCTTTCGTTGCCATTTGAAAATAATTTCCATTTTCTAAAATACATAATGCTGAAGTTTCATAGTTATGCTGTAATTTCAAAATGTTTTCTCTAATAGCTGCTTTTGAAGCGCTAGTATATTTTTCTAATTCTTGAAGTGTAATTCCTTGATTACCAGAAACGTATATTAATGCTTCAATTTGATTAATTAACATTATTTAAACACCTTTAATTATAATTTCATTATTAATGCCAGCTTGGATAACTTCAATACTTTGATCTTTAACCAGCTTTAATATTGCCAAAAAATCGGTCACTAGTTCTTCTAAATCACTGGAAACAGAGAAAAGACTAGTAAATTTTAGTTGTTTATTAGGACTTGCTGCTAATTTCTCTTTTATTAAATCAGATTGCTTTGGAATATCAAATTTCCAGTCTTTAATGTTCTCGACGGTTAAAGATTTTTGTAATCGGTTTCTTTGCAGAATTTTGGTCCAAGCTTCTTTTAACAGTTTAATTTGAAATTCATTCTCACTAAGTTTTAGACTACTATCATTAATTTCAATTTTTTTGGAATGAAATTCGTTTCTTTGTTTTTCTTTTTCTTGGAGTTTGAAAGAAGCTTTTTTAAATTGTTTATATTCCAATAACTGTGATACTAAATCCTCTCTTGGATCTTCCTCTAATTCCTCTTCTGTTTCTTCAGATAATAATAGTTGTGACTTAATTTTCATTAAGTTTGCAGCTAAAACAAAAAATTCTCCAGCCACGTCAATATTTAATTCTTTCATTTTATTAATCACATTAACGTATTGACTGGTAATATCTTTAATATTGATATCATAAATATCCATTTTAGATTGTTTTATTAAATGTAGTAACAATTCTAATGGACCTTCGAAATCATTTATATGAATTTTTATTTCGTTGTTGTTCATTATTTCGTTCCCACTTACCTATAATATCTCTGGTTTCTAATGTACCAATTATTTGATCATTAGAATAGATTTGGTTTAGATTATCTAATACTCTAAAAATATTGAATACTGTATTAACATCAGGAGTTAACGTGACTCTTCTAATAAGTACGTAATTATTCTTTTCTTCTACTCCCAATACTCCAGCCCAATTATTAAACTCATCTTTCCAAACATATAAAATTCGATTATTGGCAGAATTATACCAATCAATTTCCTGTTTTAAAAATTCAATATTATTATGACTGTTAGAAAGGGAAAGAATTCCTAAAACAACCTTTTCATAATCAGTTTGATATTTATAAAGCATCTAAATTCTCCTTAATTAAGCTCTCGGATGATATTTTTGATATTCTTTCTTCAAATGTTCATGAGAAACGTGTGTGTAAATTTGAGTTGTAGAAATGTCTGAATGACCGAGCAGTTCTTGAACAGTTCTTAAATCAGCACCATTTTCTAAAAGGTTGGTCGCAAAAGTATGGCGCAACGTATGTGGAGTAACGTTTTTAACAATTTTTGCTGCTAAAACATATGCTCTAATTTTTTTCCAAACACTTTGTCGACTCAATTGGCCTCCATGACCATTTAAAAAAATAAATTTTGATTGTTTACCCTTTAAAAATAATGGCCGAATTTCGTTTAAATATTTACTTAGCCAATCAATCGCCACTTCATCAATTGGAACAATACGTTCCTTGTTTCCTTTACCAATTGTCTGAATTAGATTCATTTCTAAATGAAGATCTCCTAATTTTAAATTGATTAATTCTGAAACCCGTAACCCAGTCGCATATAAAACTTCGATAATTGCACGATCTCGGATTCCAAACTTACTCTTTAAATTTGGCATTTCCATTAATTGATTAACCTCTTGACTGGTTAAAACATCTGGTAGATGACTACCTTTTTTGGGAGAATCAATCCTACTCATAGGGTCGTTTTCAATTAACTTAAATCTCATTAGATATTGATAAAACTTGCGTAAACTTGAAACCGAGTGAATGATTGAATTTCTCGACTTAGGTATGTTTTTTTCAAATTCTAGATAACTTAAGATGGTGAATTGATCAACTGTCTTAAAATTTTCAATTTTTTGTGTAACCAAATAGTTTTTAAAGTTTTTCAAATCTTGCTGGTAACTCTTAATTGAATTGTTTGATAATCCCCGTTCAACAAGCAAAAAATGTAAATAGTCTTCAATTTGATTATCCATAATATTCCTAATTAAGTAACTTAATCCCGTCATCTTCAATCTTGATAATTTTATTTTTCAATAGATTTCCGATGGCTCTTTTAAATTGTCCTTTGCTAATTCCAAAATAATCTTTGATTGCTTGTGGATCACTTTTATCATTAAAGTTTAGATGATGATCGGCATTCATCTCTAAGATTTTTTTTATCATTTGAGCATCGTCGCTAATTGATTCGAACGCTCTTGGTCTCATTGAGAGATAAAAAGTTTTATTAGGGCGAATACCAATGACCCGTGCATTAATTTTTTGTCCTAATCGAGGTTCTTGTTCTTGCTCAGAACGATCGATAAAACCAAGATTATAATGGTCAGTTAAAACTTGGGTACCCATTTTTTTAGTATTAATCACCCAAGCATTTACATCTTTGTTTTTCAACTTAGGGTTTGCAGCTGGTTGAGAAATCGCCTTATAGATTTTATCATCAGCTCTTTGTGCCCATAAACGACCTTTGTTGTCTGTCTTCATTGAAACTAATAGTTCATCGCCAACATCAGGCCATAAATTTTTCATATCAGGTAAGTCGTCGACAGAAAGGACAATGTCTTTATCTTTTAATCCAATATCAATGAAAATTCCTAGGCCAAACTTTTTACCAACTACTTTTCCCCATGAATAACTATCGATACTAACATCTGGAATGTTTCGTGTAATTCGATTAACATGCTTTTCGTTTTCATAAGCGAACCCTTTAAAATTACCACCCAACTTCAAAGGCTTTTTTAATTCATTTTTATTTAGTGAATAAGTAATTCCATCTTTTTGGATGAAGTATTCTTTTTCATTTTCATCAATAACTTTTCCACTAATGATATTTCCGTTATCAGTATTCATTTTATACACCAATCGCTCTCTAATAATTACTTAGTCAATATCCATTATAGCAATAAAAAAAAGATTATTAAATTAGACAATTCAATAATCTTTTTATTTAACTATTTAAATAAAGTTAATTAAGCATTTTTGCTTTGGTTACCTTCGTAAACGATACCACGACGAGCATCAACAGTAAGAAGTTGACCATCTTTAATGTTCTTAGTAGCATCAGTAGCAGCAACGATAACTGGAATGTTTAGTGAAATTCCAACAACAGCTGCGTATGAAGTTAAACCACCGTTTTCAACAACGATTGCGCTAGCTTTCTTCATTGCTGGTAGGTAATCTTTGTTAGTATCTTTAACAACTAAAACACTACCATCAACAGAATTATCATTAGCTGATTTAGCATCTTCAGCAGTTACAGCTTTACCAATAACAGTTTGATCGCCGATACCTTGACCTTGGGCAAGTTTAGTACCAATCATTTGAACACGAATAGTGTTAGTAGTACCTTCGTCACCTAAAGGAACACCAGTAGTTACAATGATTTCTTCGCCTTCTTTAGCTAGACCAGTTTCTACTGCTTTAGCCATAGCAAGATTAATCATTTCATCTGATGATTCTGGTTTGTTAACTAAAATTGGGTTAACAGCGTAGTTTACAGTTAAACCACGACGTACACGATCGTTAAATGTAAGTGCTAAGATGTTTGCATTTGGATGGTATTTAGAAATCATACGTGCAGTGTAACCTGAACCAGTTGCAACTACAACAGTCTTAATATCCATATCTTTAGCAATTCTTGAAACTGATTCTGCAAGGGCTTCAGTAACATCACTATCGTTAAATTCTGGACGCTTAGTTCCAAATTCAACAAAGTTATCATCAGCAACTTCGTCGATTCTTGCCATCATTGAAACTGATTCTACTGGGTAGTCACCGTGGGCACTTTCACCAGATAGCATAGTTGCATCAGTACCATCGTAAACAGCATTAGCAACATCAGAAACTTCGGCACGAGTTGGACGAGGTTCTTCTTGCATTGAGTCTAACATTTGAGTTGCAGTGATAACTGGTTTACCAGCTTCATTACAAATCTTGATAAGACGTTTTTGAACAGCAGGTACATTTTCAGGTGGAATTTCAACACCCATGTCACCACGAGCAATCATTAAACCATCTGAAACTTTGATGATTTCACCAAAGTTGTCAATACCTTCTTGTGATTCAATCTTAGGGAAAATTTGAACATCTGCCATGTTCTTTTCTTCAATTAAAGCACGAATGTCTAAGACATCTTGTGGTTTACGAACGAAAGAAGCAGCAATGTAGTTAATTCCATGTTCACAACCAAAACGAATATCATCAGAATCTTTTTCAGTAATACCAGGCAAGTTGATTGAAACGCCAGGTGCGTTAACACCTTTACGTGAACCTAATACTCCATCATTCATGATTTCAGCAACTAATTCGCGGTTCTTAGCGTCCTTTTCGATAACTTTTGATCCAACTAGACCATCATCGAATAATACTTGTCCGCCAACTTTAACATCATCGTATAAACCTGGATATGAAACTGCAATTTTTTCTTTAGTACCTTCTAGGCTACCATCCATTGAAATTCTGAATTGGTCACCTGTCTTGAACTCAATTTCTCCACCTTGTTGAACAGTAGTTCTAATTTCTGCACCTTTAGTGTCAAGAAGAACACCTGCAATTTTACCAGTTTTCTTTTCAGCTTCCTTAACCATGTTGATACGTGATAAGTGTTCTTCATGATCTCCGTGTGAAAAGTTGAAACGAAAAACATTGGCACCTGAGTTTAATAAAGTAGCAATTGTATCTACGTCATTAGCAGCGGGACCAAGTGTACTTACGATTTTTGTTCTTTTCATAAGTTAAAACCTCTCCTTTGTTTGTAAATTAGGTTCAAAACCTAACTTGCCTTTATTTAGATTTCAGAATTATTGTACCACTTTTAGACGGGGTTGTCTTTATATAATAATCATTTCTGGTTGATGAATAAATTTTCACTACCAAAGATTCCCTTTAAATCATTAATGCTTTTTTGGTTAACATCAATATTATATTGGGATCCCAATCTTCTTTCTCTTTTAGAAGATGAATCGACTAAAATTATTTTAGTATCTCCTGGATAATTGATAATAATTTGTTTCATTTTTTGATAATTTTTCGTCGAATTACTTTCAGGCGTAATTTTAATAAACAATTTTTTATTTCGATTTTGATATTCATGTAATAAATTAGCAGCATTTTTAATTTGATTGGCAATCAATTGAATTCCACGTCTTTTTTCAACTGATCCATTAATCCAAATCACTAAATTAACTTTAATCCACTTACTAATTTGTTTATATAGCTGTGGGAAAATCGTAACTTCCACGTTACCAAATTGATCGCTAATGGTCATAAAGGCCATTTGCTCTCCTTTTTTAGTTCTAATAACTTTAATATTATTAATAATTCCAAAAATTGAAATTCCTTGTTGGTTTTCAATTATTTCTGTTGAATTAATTGATTTTAAAACCCTTCCTAACCCACTATATCTTTCTACTGGGTGTCCGGATAAGTAAGTACCCAAATATTCGTTTTCAAAATTAACTTTTTCCCAGTCGGCAAAATCCTTTTTGTATTCTATTTTGACATCCATCCCTGAAATTAATGCTAGAGAACCACCATATTCAGCTGATTGCACTAGTTTAGGAATTGCTTCAATTAGTTCTCTTCGGTTATATTCAAAATCATCAAAACAACCGACGTAAGCTAATGCTTTAATTTGATCGATTTTCCTAAATTTAGGATCAATCCGTTCAATGAAATCATTTAAATCTTTAAAAGGTCCACCGGCTTGTCTAGTTTCTAAAATATGACGAATGAAATCAGATCTTAATCCCTTAATTGAAGATAGGCCAAAACAAATCCGCGGATTATTAAAAACAAAATTAGACATACTTTGATTAATATTAGGGCCTAATACGGTAACCCCACTGTCCTTGGCTTCTTTAATGTAAATTTTAGTTTTTACGTTGTTTCCCATTACCGAATTTAAAATGGCTGTAAAAAAAGGGCCGGGGAAATGAACTTTTAAATAAGCCAGTTCAAAGGCCATTTTACTGTATGCAACCGCGTGAGACTTATTGAATCCATAATTTGCAAATCGTTCAATGTAATCAAAAGTAGTTTCAGCAATTTTTTTAGAGTAGTTATTTTTTATTGCTCCATCAATAAATCTACCCTTCATTTCGTCCATTTCACTTTGATGCTTTTTACTCATCGCTTTTCTTAAAACATCCGCTTGTCCTAAAGAAAAACCAGCCATGGTGGCTGCCAATTGCATAACCTGTTCTTGGTATACAATAATCCCAAAGGTTGAACCTAAAATGGCTTTAATGGCAGAATTGGTAAAGTTAATGGGTTCTTTTCCGTCTTTTCGCTTAATAAATGAATCAATATTTTCCATTGGACCTGGTCGATAGAGGGCATTTACTGCTGCAATTAAGCCAAAATTGGTGGGCTGCATCCGCCGTAATACTGATTTAATCCCGGCAGATTCAAATTGAAAAACTCCGTTAGTCATTCCTGCTTGAAATAACTTGATTGTTTGGGGATCTTCTAGACTAATTTTAGTAATATCAAAATCAGTTTCATAATTGTCTTTTATGGTATTAACAATGTTAGCCATTATTGAAAGATTTCGTAATCCTAGGAAATCAATTTTAAGTAAACCAACATCTTCAACGTAGTACTTAGAATACTGCGTCATTAAGATACCCTCATTACCATTTTGAAGCGGAGATTTTTCTACAATCGGTTGATCACTTAAAATTAAACCAGCGGCATGAGTGGAAAAATGTCTAGGTAAACCTTCAATTGCAACGGCTGTTTTAAATAATGTTTTATTAATTGGATAATCTTCAATGATATTTCTTAAATTTTGAGAATCTTTGTAAGACTGTTGTAAACTTTCGTGTAAAACATTTGGAATTGCCTTACTCCAAGCATTCATCTCGGTTGGTTTCATTCCAAAAACACGCCCCACATCTCTAATTGCTTGTTTAGCTCCTAGTGTTCCAAAAGTAATGATTTGTGCAACGTGATTGTCACCGTATTTTGAATGAACATAACTTAAAATTTGTGCTCTTTTATCATCCGGAATATCTATATCAATATCAGGCATCTGCGCTCTTTCTTCATTTAGGAAACGCTCAAACAATAAGTCATACTTGATGGGATCCACATCCGTAATTGCTAAAGAATAGGCTACCAATGATCCAGCGGCTGAACCTCTACCAGGACCGGTAATAATATCGTGATTATGGGCAAAGTTAATCACGTCCCACACAATCAAGAAATAATCATCAAATCCCATCCGATTAATAACTTCTAACTCATGGTTCAAACGTTTTAAATAGCGCTCGTTATTATCTAAACCCCGGTTTTTCAAACCAGACATACATTTTTTCTTTAGGTAGCTAACTGAGCTGCTTCCGTCTGGGGTAATAAATTTAGGTAAGTGTGGTGCTTGTTTGGGAATGGATACATTACAGTTAGCTTTCAAAACTTCATTATTTTTTAAAGCTTCTGATAATCCTAACTTTTGATATTCTTTTTCAATATCTGCTGGCAGTCTTAACCAATCTTTTCCTAGTTCGCCTTTTTGTAAGTCAATATTTTCAAATATCCCACCAGATGCAATTGCTTTTAAAATTTTTGTATCAAAATAATCGGTTGCTTTTAAATAGCTAACTGAATTGATTGCGATTAACTCCACATTATTTTGTTGACTAAATTCTTTTAGTTGATCAGGATGCTCTTCAAAAATAGTTACTCCCAACTTTAAATCATCAGTAGCAATATATTGCTTTAAATTAGTTATAACTTCAGCTGCCTTATCGAGTTCATGATATTCAATGAGAGTTTTAACCTCACTTTGCTCTGGAATTAAAACGTAAATATCATTAAAAAGACCAGCTAAATCACTGATTGAGACCCTGTCAGCACTAGTCATTAATTTAGTCGATATTTTCATTAAATTTTGATAACCGAGTTTAGCTTTAGCAAGTAATACTAATTTGAAATCATGTTCAATTAAGCTAAATCCCTTAACGTTAATAGTTAAGCCAATTATTGGTTTAATTCCTTGCTTGGTTGCCTCCTTATAGAAAGCAACGGCCCCATACATTACATTTTCATCTGTAAGCGCTAGAGCATCGTATCCTTTTTCCTTAGCATTCTTAATTAACTTTGGTAGTGTATTTGGACTTTGAAGCAAACTATATGAACTTATATTTTGTAATGGAACGTACCCCATAAATTACACTACCTTTCTTCTTTTTATCTCTATTTATTATAACAAACAAAAATTATTTCCAAACTAATCGCTCTTGATTGCATTTAAATTTCATCGTGATAAACTACCAGTATATAAGGAGTTGATATTAATGAAAACAATTAGTACAAATTTAACCACCCTTTTTTGGGGTATCGTTTATGGTGAAATAATTGGATACATCGGATCAGCTTTGGTACAAGTTCCTTTTACAAAGACAATCGCAATGAACGTTGCAATTGTTGGAGCTATCATAGCATTGGTATTCATCAACTTATTTAAATTAGTTATGAAACCATAAAAAGCATCTACAAACGGAAACCTTTTAATAGGTAATCTGTTTATGGATGCTTTTTTTATTTGAATATAAATGGATCAGTACTTAACTGAGATGCCATTATATCAATATTCCAATTCTGGTTTTGATTCCATTGCGAAAACAAGTCTAATAATTTTTCCTTACAAATGCTTTCAATATGATGCCCTGGATCAATTATGTTTAATCCCTCAGCCATCATATCTTGAGCGCTATGATAATACAAGTCGCCTGTTATAAAAACATTGGCTCCGAGTTTCAGTGCTTCAGAATAAAACTTGCTACCACTACCACCTAAAATAGCAATCTTAGTTACAGGTTGATTTAAATCGAAAGTACTTACTCGCAAACCAGATATATTAAAGGCTTCTTTGCAAAGGGTTACAACATCTGAAATTGTTTGTGGATGTTGCGGTTCACCGACTCTACCAAGGTAATGAGCCTCACCGTTAATGTCATCATCATGCTTCACTAAACCGGTTACGTTAGTTAAGTTTAAGGCTTTCGCTAACCAATCATTCATTCCTCCATTGGCAATGTCTAAATTAGTATGAGCAGCATAAACCGTAATATCATTTTTTAAGATGTTAGCATACATTTGGTTTTGCGGGTTACTCAAATCTAAATTTTTTGCAGGTCTAAACATAACCGGATGATGTGCAAAAATAAAATCAACGTGATTGTCAATTGCTTCTTGGACCACTTCTGGTCGGACATCTAAAGTTGTCATCATTTTATGAATTTCAGCTTCTTTATTTCCAATTTGAAATCCAGTAGGGTCACCATCCATTTTCAACGACAATGGTGCGAATTTTTCAAACTGTTCGATAAACTCTCTAACTTTTACCATTTAGCACCTCCTCAATTTCAATAATTTTATTTTTAACCCTTTTTATTTTTTCACTGGGTTTTAAATTAGAGTTTTCTAATTTATTCAGGATGAATTTATTTTTTTCTAATTTTGCTTGCCACTTAGCTTTAAAGGTTTCACTTTGCTCTAGTACTAAAAACGGACCAAAATCTAACTCAACTTGCGAGTAATCAATTTGGTCATCTGTATATTCTGCTTTGAACATTTCGTAAAAATGACTGCTATCTAATACAATCTTTTCTGCAGTGATTTTGAAGTGATGGTTTACCAACCACTTTCTTAGGGTATTTTCATCAACATTAGGTTGTAAAATTAAAATTGTATTCTGATTTAACTTAGTTTGTCCTTCATCCAGGATACTGGTAATTAATTCACCACCCATTCCAGCAATGGTGATTACGTTCATTGCTTCTTGTTTTTTAATTACTTCTAATCCATCACCTAAGCGGGCTTCCATTTTACCAGTTAGATTTTGATCCTCAATTTCTGATACAGCATTTTCAAATGGTCCTTTAACAACTTCGCCTGCAATGGCAAAGTCAATAACTTGATTGTTTAATAAATAGGCCGGTAAATAAGCATGATCAGATCCAATATCGGCCAATTTTTCTACCTTTGGTACTAAGTCAGCGACTGCTTGCATTCTTTTTGAAAGATGTTTTGCGTCCATAATAACTCCTAAAATTTAAGAATAAAAAACAGAGACATAAACAGCCTCTGTTTTTTTATTAGTCTAAGAAATCTTTAAGCTGTTTGCTACGTGATGGGTGGCGAAGCTTTCTTAAAGCCTTAGCTTCGATTTGTCGAATTCGTTCTCTAGTAACTCCGAAAACTTTACCCACTTCTTCTAGGGTTCTAGTCCGACCATCATCAAGTCCAAAACGTAATCTAAGCACGTTTTCTTCTCGATCAGTCAATGTATCAAGGACACCCTCTAATTGTTCTTTTAACAATTCATATGAGGCGTGTTCTTCAGGACTAGTTGCATCCTTATCTTCAATGAAATCACCTAAATGTGAATCATCTTCTTCACCAATTGGTGTTTCTAAAGAAACTGGTTCTTGAGAAATCTTCAAGATATTTCTAACCTTTGAAGTTGGCATATCCATTTCAGCACCAATTTCTGATGGTAATGGTTCACGACCAAGATCTTGAAGTAATTGTCTTTGTACTCGAATTAACTTATTGATTGTTTCAACCATGTGAACTGGAATCCGAATTGTTCTAGCTTGATCAGCAATTGCACGAGTAATTGCTTGTCTAATCCACCAAGTAGCATAAGTTGAAAACTTGAAACCTTTACGGTAATCAAACTTTTCAACCGCTTTCATCAATCCCATGTTTCCTTCTTGGATTAAATCTAAAAATTGCATTCCACGACCAACGTATCGCTTAGCAATTGAAACAACCAAACGTAAGTTAGCTTCTGCTAATTCTTGCTTAGCACTTTCGTCATTTTCTTCAATTCTGAGTGCTAATTGAACCTCTTCGTCAGCAGTTAATAGCGGAACTCGACCAATTTCTTTTAAATACATTCTAACTGGATCATTAATTTTGACCCCTTTAGCAGCATTAGCAGCATTTTTTAGCTCTTTTTGAGTAACTTTCTTTGCTGCCTTTAAAGCTCTTGGATCTGGTTCACCGTTTTCATCAACAATGCTAATCCCAGCATCTTCGATTTTTTCTAGAAGATCATCCATATCCTTTTTCTTTAAATCAAAAGGTACTTGGAGTTCTTGTTGTAGAACTTCATAAGTAATGTGTCCAATCTTCTTATATTTTTTAGTTAAAGCTGCATATACTTTATTATATCCATCTTTATCAAACTCTTTTTTAAGCTCTTGATTAGCCTTTTCCGCATTAGCTTGAATATCATTCTGTGCTTCGGGAGTTAAATTATTTAGTTCTTTATTTTGGTTTGCTTCATGTTCTGCCATAGTGATAACCTCCCATTATTGTTCATCCGTCTTAAAAGCATGTAACTGCTTTTGTAAATCAATTAATTTAGTCGCGAGTTTTAATTGTACAACTTCATCGCCCATTTGTTTAGCATTATTGAATTTTATCTTAATTGATTTAATCTGTTCAGAAATTGGTGCATCTTCCATTACTATTTTAACACAATCATCCAGTGCTTCATCACTATACTGATTTAATGCTTCATTCATTTCTAAGTCAGCTAAAATTGCTTGCAATCGCTGTTCACCAACAAAATCATTAAAAATTGCTGGATTATATTCGTGTCTTTTCCTAAAAAATTCAATTGCAAACATGTACAACTGTTGATAATTATCATGAACAAAAGAAAAATTGGGTTTAGCTGTAACTTTTAACCATACATTTTCACTTTGAAGCATCCAATATAACAGTTGTCGTTCGGCTGCTTCTATTTTTGATACTTTTGGTTTTTCTTGATTAAAAACCACTGGATCAGGATTGTTGCTACGCTGATGATGCTGTGCTTTATTTTGATAATTACTTCTTTTACTAGCTTTAGCTATTTGAGCTCGTAGTGTATCTGTACTTATCTCAACTGCTTTAGCAAAATCATCGATATAAAGGTCTCTTTCAACCTCATTGCTAACACCTGCTAATAAAGTAACCACTTTATTGATATAGCTAAGTTTTTGTTCTTCATTATTCAAATTATACTGAGACTTTAAATAACGAATCTTAAATTTGATTACGGATTCTCGTCCGTTTTTTACAACTTGGCGAAAGCTTTCTTCACCATTGCTTCTCCGATATTCGTCTGGATCAACGCCGTTTGGCATTTGGATAACACCGACGTTTAGGCCTTGAGCATCTTGTAGCAAACTAACTGCACGATTAATAGCCTTTTGTCCCGGTATATCACCATCATAACAAACGTCAACTTGCTTAGTAATCCGTTTAATATCATAAATTTGTTCTTCAGTTAGGCTGGTACCCATAGATGCAATTCCATTTTCCACTCCGGATTGGTAGGCAGAAATCACATCCATGAAACCTTCAAAGAGGATTATTCGCTGCTCTTTTCTAACCATCTGCTTAGCAAGATCAATATTATAAATTATTTTCCGCTTGTTAAATAATTCTGTTTCTGGTGTATTCAAATACTTAGGCAAACTATCATCTTTGTTTAATAAACGACCTGAAAATCCAACCGTATTACCGCTTGGATTTCTGATTGGAAACATAATTCGATTTACAAACCGATCACTTAGGTCTCCACTATTAGTTTCAGTAAACAAACCCGTTTTTCGTAACGTCTGATACTCAACTTGTTTATCGTTGAAAAACGGAGTTAGAACTTTTTCTCCTGGGGCGAACCCTAGATTAAAGGTCTCAATCATTTCGTCTGAAATTTTACGTTTATGCAAGTACTCTAGTGCCGCCTCACCTAATTGGGTATTAACCAGTATATGATGATATAGGTTAGCTGCATCATCATTAATCTTGATTAATGGTCTTTGTTTTTGTTGTTGCTTGGATGGTTGATTCCAACTGCTATTTTCTGGTAGTGAAATCCCATCGGAATCGGCAACCTGTTCAATCGCTTCTGGAAACGATAATCCTTTTAAGTCCATTAAGAAGGTAAATACATTCCCACCACGACCACAACTAAAACAATGAAAGATTTGCTTTTCTTCATTAACCGAAAATGAAGGCGTTTTTTCTTCATGGAAAGGACAGAGACCAAATAGATTTTTCCCTGCCTTTTTTAGTTGAACATACTCACCAACAATATCAGTTATGTTAGTATTCTCTCTGACTTTTTCAACAAATTCTTCAGGAATTTTTGCCATTAAAATCTGCCTTTCCATAAAACAACTATTTTGTAATTATTTTATCAACTTCCGCGAAATGATTAATCAAGCTTGCTAATAAACTTAGTTCGCTCAAACGATTATTTTTCAATTTTTCATCATCCGCCATCACCATAATCTTATCGAAATATGCTGATATGATTGGTTCAAGCTCGGCTAAACGAGCATATGCATCCACAGCTGAAAGGCTATCAAAGTTATCAGCAAGTGCTTTTACCATCTCATCTAGTTTATGTTCAACATCTTCTTCAAACAATGAACTATCAATTTCAATTGAACTAGGCTTAAAGTCAGCCTTTTTAGCAATTCTAGTAACACGAGTTAATGATTCAATTGTTGTTTTAAAATCAGAACTTTCTCTTTGTTTATTTAAAACGTTAGCAGTTTCAATATTGTAAATAATATCAGTGTTGGTTGCATTAACAGCTGCATCAATCAAATCGTAACTAATTTCACCATTCAAGTAACGTTTAATTCTTTCTTTAATAAAGTCATTAACTAAAGCAACGACTGTTAATTGATCAATTGGTGGATTGATTTTTGCTGTATTTTCTCCTTGAACGACTGCTTCCATAAGTTCATCAAGATTGAAACGCCAATGTTGGTTTGCAACAACTCTGACAATTCCACTTGCTTGTCTTCTTAAAGCATAAGGATCATTTGAACCACTAGGTACCATACCCGCAGCAAAGAAAGTCATAATGCTATCTAGCTTATCGGCAATGGATAACACTGCCCCAACTTTTGATTCTGGCAATTCACCATCAGCAGAAATAGGAAGGTAGTGTTCTCTGATTGCAGCAGCTACTTCAGAATTTTCGCCATTTAATAGTGCATATTTTTCTCCCATGATACCTTGAAGTTCTGAAAATTCACCAACCATCCCAGTTACCAAATCAAACTTGTAAATTTCTGCGGCTCGAGCTAGATCATTTTGTTCTGTTTCTGTTAATTTAACGACTTTACCAATTAAGTTAGAAATTAGTTTAACCCGAGTCATTTTATCATAAACAGAAGAAATCTTATCATGGAAAGTTACGTCTTTTAATTTGTTAACAAAGTAATCGATATCATGGCTTTGATCTTCCTTATAGAAGAATTCAGCATCGTAAAGTCGCGCAGCTAACACTTTTTCGTTTCCTTCAATCACATTTTCAATGTAATCACTGTTTCCGTTTCTAACTGA